>NZ_JBLJAK010000020.1:0-92124 GCF_047530105.1 Serratia sp. T13T92
AGGAGCCCCATAGAGGCCCTCAGAAAAAGCAAAAAGCAGTGTGGTGGGAAAATATCGCGATCGCGACCTACGGTCGCTAAAAACAACGAACCCCATCAAAATAATGGGGTTCGTCATCAGTCTGAAAGCCCCTTTTTGGGGCTTTTTTGCTTTAGAGCGCATTACGCCGAGAAGCCACCGTCAATCGTCAGGCTGGCGCCGGTAATATATCCTGCCTCTGGCCCCGCCAGATAAGCCACAAAGCTGGCGATCTCTTCATCCTTGCCATAGCGGCCAATGGCCATCATGGTTTTCATCAGTTCGGCAAAGTCGCCATCTGCCGGGTTCATATCGGTATCTACCGGGCCGGGCTGGACGTTATTGACGGTAATGCCGCGTGAGCCCAGATCGCGAGCCATACCCTTGGTTAAACCGACCAGCGCCGACTTGCTCATGGCGTAGATCGCTCCACCGGCAAACGGCATGCGCTCGGCGTTGGTGCTGCCGATATTGATAATACGACCATTATCGTTCATATGGCGTGCGGCTTCCTGGCTGGCGACAAATACGCTGCGGACGTTAACGGCCAGCGTGCGATCCAGATCTGCTAACGACAATTCCTCCAGGCTACCCATTGCCAGCACGCCCGCGTTATTCACCAGAATATCCAGCTTGCCGAAGCTGTTTACCGTCTGGCGTATCGCCAGTTGCAGAGCCTCAGCGTCGGCACTGTCTGCACGGATGGCAATGGCTTGACCGCCAGCCGCCGTAATGGCTTCAACCACCTCATCGGCTTTATCAGGGGAGGTGACGTAGGTGAAAGCGACGGTTGCGCCTTCACGTGCCAGGCGTTTAACGATGGCGGCACCGATACCGCGTGAACCACCCTGGACAAAAGCCACTCTACCTGACAGAAATTGCGTTACTGACATGATATTTCTCCAGAAGTCGTGAAGGTTATTGAATCGCAAAAGCAGTATCGGGAAAGAACGGGCTGGGAATTGCCAGAGTGTGCCGTGAGCAGGGCTCTGTCTGGAAAGTACCGGTTGGCTGGTAAATTATAGAGCAGTTTGGTGAGTCTGGGTTTTGCCGCCCGCTAAAACGCGAAAAGCCCCTTGCGGGGCTCGTAATCTGACGATTAGTTAAAGATTTCTGCTGTGCCGTACAGTTTGTTCTGGCCACCGGCGGAAACGATGCGGTAAGAGTTGGCACCGGATGCGGCAGCTTTGCTTGCCAGTTCGGCTTCCAGAGCGCTCAGGTTGCTGGCACCGCTTACGGAAACCACCCCGATTTTTTGTGAGTCGGCAGCTGGTTGGCTGGTGACCTGGTCAGCGGCAACGCTGGCGAAAGAAGCGGAAGTTAACAGTACAGCGGTAGCAAAAATTTTGATGCTTTTCATGATTCAATCCTCAGGGGTTTTGTTAGGTGAGAGGCTGTTTTCTCTCGATGTGTTGAATGATAGGCCACTTGGCGGGAATGGAAAATCGGAGAGTTTTGAGTATCTACATCAAATAAACTGAATTATTGAAAGGGAGGACGAAAGTTGAAAGGGCAGCTATCTACTAACTGGCCGCTTGAGAAGTGTCTTTCATGAAAGCAGCACGATTTATTGGGTATCTAAAGGGGAGGGGGCAACGCAATACCCTTTGGGCGAACAAGTGCTGGGGCTTGTTTCTTCTTCAGTTTTACTCATTTTCCTTGTTACAATGACCAACCAGTTAGGTCAGCCCACTAACGTTAAGCTATGTATCGGGAAGCAGGCATGAAGAATAATCTATCGATAAGATCGGCCTCTTTGAGAGATTTTGAAATTATCAAGGCTATTATTGAGAAAGGTTCTGCGACCCAGGCTGCCGAGTCCCTTGGAATAAGTCAACCTGCAGTCAGTAAGGCGGTTGCCAGTATTGAAGAAAAGTTGGGTAAGACACTATTTACCCGTGAGAAAGGGCGCCTGAACCCCACCAAAGATGCTCTGTTTTTTTATGAGGAAATCGTTAATATCTTTAACTCCCTCGAGAGAATCGATGATAACAATTGGGCCAGTAAGTCCAGCAAGACGTTAAAAGTGATCACAACCCCAACCATTGCGTATTCCTATCTCGCCCCCCTGACAGCTCGCTATGCTAAAGAAAGGAGTAATGTCAAAGTCTCATTTAGTGTGGTGAACTCTGTCGATATGATGAATTTGCTCAGAGAAGGGCGGGCCGATATTGCACTGGCTAACGCAGATATAAATAACAACCTGGCAGAGTTAACGATAGAGCCAATATTTAAATCCAAAATTGTGTGTATGATGCACAAAAATCATGAATTGGCAAAGAAAGAAAAACTGGTGCTTTCAGATTTTAATTTCAGAAATATTATTATGTATACCACAAGGAATATTTTGTTTTCCAAAGTTATGAAAGCATTTAGTGGTTCTGGTGTCGAAACCAACGTTATAGCAGAGGTGTCGGATTCGCTGGTGGCTCTGAATTTTGTCAATGAAAATCTGGGGTTATGTTTGGTGCCGAATTTCCCAGTCATCCATCAGTCCAACGATAACATCATTATCAAAGACATTGATGTGGAGATTTACGATGAAATGGCCTTTTTCTATCTGCCCAATATCTTAAACCCCTACTGCAGTGATTACGTAGAGTATGTGACTGATGATTTGCAGTCTGTACAACATTTTTCAAAATGAAGAAAGAGCTCATTGATGTATAAATGAGCCCTTCGGATATACCAGAGGCAGCATGGGTAAAGAGCTGTTTATCTTTTTACATTCTGCAAGACAAAATCAACACAGCTCTCGGCTTCCCCGATATAGCTTGCCTCATCAAGTAATTTATCGATATCTATTGTTGCAACGACATCTTCCTTGATGAGTTGAGCACGAATGCAATCGGAAAACGCTGCGCCAGTTAACACCGACTCCATGGCGGCTTCGTACAATATATGGTGTGCTTCGGCACGGCCGATGTCTTTGGCAAGAGCCATCATGATAGATTCTGAGAGAATAAGGCCTTTGGTCAGCTTGATGTTTTCCAGCATTTTTTCCGGATAAACCTGTAATCCGTCGATCAGTTTAAACAGATTTTCACTGATCGAGACTGCCAGAATAGCCACTTCGGGAAGAGTGACATCCATCACATTACTTTCCGCAGCGTCACCTTCATTCATTTTGAGCATCGCCATGTATGATAAGGGAACACGGGCGCGTAGCAATTGTGAAAGGCCAACCAGGTTTTGCGCATTTTGCGGATTACGCTTCTGGGCCATCGTGGAGCTGCCAACCTTGCCATGATGGAAACTTTCTTCCAGTTCGGCCAGTTCCGTTCTTTGCAAGAAAATGATTTCCTGAGCGACTTTTTCAGTAAAGCTCGCCAATTGCCCAAGAATGGCGACGTAATGTGTTTGTGAGTCGCTGGAGGTGCGTACCGGGATCGTGTTGGATGTCAGATTAAGTAAGGCAGCCATGCCCTCCTGAATCTCCCGGCCTTTGCCTTCCATGGCAGAGAAGGTTCCTACGGCCCCTCCCAGGCTGACAGTAAAAGCCTCTGACGTGGCATTGGAGAGCCTGTTTTTGATGCGCTGAAGTTCAGCAAACCATGACGCGACCTTAAAGCCAAAAGTGATTGGCAGGGCGTGCTGCCCATGAGTTCTTCCCGCCTGAGTGTAGCTCTTTGATTTTAAAGCCAGTGCGGAAAAAGAGAGCAATGCCTTTTCCAGATAACCGGTGATGAGGTTATGGCTGGCACGAAGCTGTAAAGACGCAGCCGTATCAAAGATGTTTTGAGTGGTGGCCCCCCAGTGAATATAGCCCGCAGCTTGTTTGCCGCAGACACGTTCAAACTCTCTTAAGACCGGTACGAACGGGTGACAAGTTTCCCGGATCCCTTGCTTGATAGCGTCAATGTTCAGCAAATCTGCGTTAGCGGATTGAGTTATTTTTTGCGCACACTCTTCGGGGATGACCCCCAATTTTGCCTGTGCTTGAGCAAGAGCCGCTTCGACGTCTAGCCATGCTTGTATAGTTTTAACATCAGACCAGAGTTCAACCGCTTGGGGATTGAACCAGTGGCCGGTAATGCATGATTCGAACATACCCGTATTCATAACATACCTCTCATTACATTTTGGTTATGTATGTATTCCTTTTTTGATTATTGGTGTGAAAAAGCAGCGTAGTCAACCGTGATCTGCCGTTTTATTGCGTTTTATTGCTTTTGAGATCGTTATCACATGTTTTATTGGTTATGTGATCATATCATAAAGGTAATGATAGTTGTCGGGTGCTACTTCATGCAAAGGTGAGTCATCATGCAAAGGGTAATGTTGAATCAAGCTAAAAAGATATTGTTTATTATCATGGGGTTAATGGCGCTTGGCGCGTTGAAGCACCTGTTTGGTGACAAACCCTTTATTCTTGCTATCACCTTTCTGGTGATTGTGTTGGTTTGCGCCGGCATCGCAAAGAAATACTATGCTCAAGCTGTGATTTTAACCGGGGGCATTATTCTCTTGATTGCAACGGTTATTGCCTTTCCTGATGTCAGTATTACCAAGGCAGCGTCTGGTTCCAAATTTATTGATATCTTCATTGAAATCAAAGTGCTTTTTTCCGATAGCATTTCCAAGCTTGGCTTGATTATTATGGTTATTGCCGGCTTTTCAAGATACATGAACGATATTGGTGCTTCGGCAAAACTGGTCGGGGTTTGTATTAAGCCCCTCAAGAGAATCAATGCGAAGTACGTACTTTTAGGCTGTTGTTATATCCTGATGCAGGTTTTAGCCTTGTTTATTTCAAGCCCTTCAGGGTTGGCTCTTTTGATGCTCACAACGCTATATCCGGTTTTACGTTCTATTGGATGTTCAAAAGCGGCTGTAGCCTCAGTGATTGCCTCTGGCATATGTATTGACTATGGGCCATCCGCTACCGGGAGTGTGCTGATTTCCGAACTCACTGGATATGACCTGTTTTCATTCTTTGTGGATAAGCAGGTCCCTATTGTTGCCATCCTCTTCGTTGTCATCGGGATATCTCATATGGTGATGCAGGCATACTGGGACAGGAAAGAAGCTGTAAATGAAGATGATAGCGAAAACCAGGCCAAGAACGCTGACATTTCGAGGGATGTTCCGACATATTATGCTCTGCTGCCTGTCGTTCCAATGATCATTCTCTTCGTTTTCTCCAGCCTGGTGGAGGAGTACCTCCCCTCTTATTTGCAAATTAAAATTGATGTGGTTTCGGCGATTATTTTATCGTTCTTTATTGCTTTCCTGATTGATTCAATCAGAACCTTCGACCTCAAGAAATCAACCGATAAGGTGCTTGGGCTATTCGATCAGATGGGGCAGTCTTTTATTACCGTGGTCTCTATTCTGCTTTGTGCTCAGGTTTTGGTGGCGGGGATTATAAAAATTGGCTTTATTGATACGTTGTTTGGCTTTATTCCTAATGAGGGTCACTATGCCACGGTCATCGTCGTTCTGTTTAGTTTACTGATTTTCTGTGGCTCAGTGATCATGGGGACCGGTACGGTGTTTAATGCCTTTGCACCTCTTAGTGCTGAAGTGGCGAAAGGTGCGGGCATTTCGGTGTTTAAGATGTTGGTACCGTTGCATTTTTCAGCCAGTTTAGGGCGGAGCTTTTCGCCAATTTCAGGTGTTATTATCGCCGTGTCTGGCTTTGTAGGGGTGACGCCGTTCCAGATAATCAAAAGAAACTGTGTGCAATTAACCATTGCCTATGTCCTGATGATGGTGCTTTCTCTGTCCTATTTGTGAGTGAATAAGGCCAAAGTCAGAGCATTAAACTCATTCATAGGCATCATTGGCGATAGTTGAAATCACAACTACCTTTTAACCAGGGCGTTTAAGGAGTGTATGTGATGATGGCAGACCGGTTCATTGGCAGTTGGGCGCTGGTTTCTTCCGTATTCAAAGGGGAGGATGGGGCAATACATCACCCTTTGGGCGAGCAGGTGTTGGGACGGCTCAACTATGAGGCCAACGGCACCATGGCAGCGCAGCTCTATAGCGCAACGCGGCCAAGGTTTGCCTCGGAGGATTTGGCGCAGGGCAGCGATCGAGAGATCCGCACCGCCTTTGTGAATATGCTCTGTTATTTTGGCCGCTATCGGATTGATGAAGATAAACAGTGCGTCATTCATCGGGTCGAGGGCTGTTCGTTCCCCAACTGGCTAGGTAGCCAGCAGATCCGCTTCTACAGTTTCACTGGCGAGACACTCACATTACGCACCGTACCGTTGCAGCTGGATAACAGCGTGCAGATTGGCGAATTGGTGTGGCAACGGCTCCAGGCCGTCGAGGGAGAAAACCATGATTATCGTGCATCATCTGAATAACTCGCGTTCGCAGCGCATCTTGTGGTTCTTGGAGGAGCTCGGTGTTCCTTATCAGGTTCTACGTTATCAACGCGATAAAACCACCATGTTGGCACCGCCCGAGTTGAAAAAGATCCACCCGTTGGGTAAATCGCCGGTAGTGGTAGACGGCGATCTGACGCTGGCCGAGTCGGGCGCCATTATTGAATATTTGCAGGAAGCCTATGACGCGCAAGGGTTATTCACGCCCACGGATTTCCACGCTCGCCAGGAGTATCGCTATTGGCTGCACTATGCAGAAGGGTCGTTGATGCCGCTGCTGGTAATGAAACTGGTGTTTAGCCGTTTAGGACACCCGCCAATCCCATGGGTGATACGCCCGGTTGCCGGGGCGATCGGTAAAGGGGTACAGAAAGAGTATCTGGATAAGCAGATTGCGACGCATCGCGATTATCTGGAGCAACATCTGAATAAAAGCACCTGGTTTGTAGGCAATGAATTCAGCGCTGCGGATATCCAGATGAGTTTCCCGGTGGAGGCGTTAGCTGGGCGAGGCGGGCTGGAGGGGTGCCCGAAACTGCAAAACTATCTGCAACGCATTCACGCGCGTCCTGCGTATCAGCGTGCTCTGGAACAGGGGGGGCCGTTTAGCGTGCTGGGTTGAAGGCTTGAACTATACTCGATAGGGTCACTTTCATAGGAGGTAGCCCATGGCTACGCAAATTTTTGTTAACCTGCCCGTCCGCAATTTGCCCGCTTCTATCGAGTTCTTCCGCCAACTGGGGTTTATCTTCAACCCGCAGTTTACCGATGACACTGCCGCCTGCATGGTCGTGAGTGAGAGTATTTACGTGATGTTGCTGACTCACGAGAAATTCCTACTGTTTACCCCCAATCCCATCAGCGATGCCAACAAAGCGACGGAAGTGCTGATTTGCCTGTCGCAACCCAGTCGTGCAGCGGTAGATGCGTTGGTACGCAAAGCCATTGCTGCCGGTGGCAATACTTATAATCAGCCGCAGGATTACGGCACTATGTATGGCCATGGCTTCCAGGATTTGGATGGTCATATCTGGGAATTGATGTACATGGATGAGCAGGCGATGCAATCGCAATAATCTTTTCCGCCCCAAGCTGTCGGGGCGATCTCCCCTCTTCAAGTCGTAATGTGATAAACCTCACATCTTCAACAATGAGCGTTGCCAATGCGTTTTCGCATAAATTGTCGCGATCTTTAGTTGATCAGACGGCATAGAAGGCTAGATAATCGTTTGCCTTGAAAATCCCTCCCAGTAGCGTTTGGGATTTTTGGGGATAAGACCACCATAAATCACCCGCTGCATGC
The DNA here is from genome assembly GCF_047530105.1 of Serratia sp. T13T92. Classification (NCBI taxonomy): domain Bacteria; kingdom Pseudomonadati; phylum Pseudomonadota; class Gammaproteobacteria; order Enterobacterales; family Yersiniaceae; genus Serratia; species Serratia sp. T13T92. The sequence continues at coordinate 7,663 of NZ_JBLJAK010000020.1, forward strand.
GATGAGAGTTAAACGTTTGCCTTTTACACGGCGTCTGTTGCCGCGTTCCTGAAGGGTAAGGAAGCGAACGTGACGGAAACGGTTTCGTAATGACCATGCATCAGTGGGATAACAAGCCATTTCATCCAGGCTGGCAGCAATGAAAAACAGGGGACAGCAACATGTCGAATTCTCAAGCAAATAACGCCGTGACACCTAAAGGCGGGCTTGATGCGTATTTTAAACTTACAGCACGGGGTACCAACGTGCGTCAGGAAGTGGTGGCAGGATTAACCACCTTCCTGGCGATGGTCTACTCGGTGATCGTGGTTCCCAGCATGCTGGGTAAAGCCGGTTTCCCACCGACTGCGGTATTCGTTGCCACCTGCCTGGTTGCCGGTTTGGGGTCGTTGCTGATGGGCTTGTGGGCCAACCTGCCGATGGCGATTGGTTGTGCCATTTCACTGACGGCGTTCACCGCCTTTAGTCTGGTGCTGGGTCAGCAGATCAGCATTCCCGTGGCGTTGGGCGCCGTATTCCTGATGGGGATCCTGTTTACCATCATCTCGATTACCGGTATCCGTTCCTGGATCCTGCGTAACCTGCCAATGGGAGTGGCGCACGGCACCGGTATTGGTATCGGCCTGTTCCTGCTGTTGATCGCGGCTAACGGTGTCGGCCTGGTGGTGAAAAATCCGCTGGATGGCTTGCCGGTAGCGCTGGGAGCATTTACCTCGTTTCCAGTGGTGATGACGTTAATCGGCTTGGCGGTGATCTTCGGCCTGGAAAAACTGCGTGTACCTGGCGGCATCTTGCTGGTCATTATTGCCATCTCGGTTATCGGCCTGATTTTCGACCCGGCGGTGAAGTACCAAGGGTTGTTCGCCATGCCTAGCCTGGCGGGGCCGGATGGTAAATCGCTGATCTTCAGCCTGGATATCATGGGGGCGTTACAACCGGTGGTGTTGCCAAGCGTGTTGGCATTGGTAATGACTGCGGTGTTCGACGCCACGGGGACCATCCGTGCGGTCGCCGGGCAGGCCAATCTGCTGGATAAAGATGGCCAGATCATTAACGGTGGCAAAGCGCTGACTTCTGATTCCCTGAGCAGCATTTTCTCCGGGCTGGTTGGGGCTGCACCTGCCGCGGTTTATATCGAATCTGCCGCGGGTACGGCGGCGGGCGGTAAAACCGGCCTGACGGCCACCGTGGTCGGTCTGTTGTTCCTGCTGATCCTGTTCCTGTCGCCGCTGTCCTATCTGGTGCCAGTGTACGCCACCGCTCCTGCGCTGATGTACGTTGGCCTGCTGATGTTGAGCAACGTCACCAAGCTGGATTTCGACGACTTTGTCGACGCCATGGCCGGTTTGCTGTGCGCGGTGTTTATCGTGCTGACCTGTAACATCGTGACTGGCATCATGCTGGGCTTCAGCTCGCTGGTGATTGGCCGCGTGTTCTCTGGTGAATGGCGCAGGCTGAACATCGGTACCGTGTTAATCGCGGTGGCGCTGGTGGCATTCTATGCGGGTGGTTGGGCAATTTAAGCCTTTCTTCTACGGGGCCATCCTCCGGCCCCGTTGTTCATTTCCTTCAGACTATTCTCCCTCTTTGCTGCGACGTGTTTTGAAAGGCACAACAAGCTTTATAACTGAGAAAAAAAGTGATCTACTATTCGGACACTATTACCCGCGCGCTTTGGTGATCTGAACTTAAGAGTCTAAGGAAAGCATGGAAATATTTTTTACAATCCTCATTTTGATCCTGGTGGTCTCCCTGTCTGGGGTGGTAACACGCATGTTGCCGTTCCAGATCCCGTTACCCTTGATGCAAATTGCCATTGGGGCCCTGTTAGCTTGGCCGAATTTCGGGCTGCACGTTGATTTTGACCCCGAACTGTTTTTAGTGCTGTTTATTCCGCCATTGCTGTTTGCCGACGGTTGGAAAACACCGACACGCGAATTCCTGCACCACGGACGTGAAATCCTGGGGCTGGCATTGGTGCTGGTGTTGATCACCGTTGTTGGAGTTGGGTATCTCATTTACATGATGGTACCGGGTATTCCGTTGGTTGCTGCGTTTGCGCTGGCGGCGGTGCTGTCACCTACCGATGCCGTTGCTCTGGGTGGTATTGTTGGCAAAGGGCGCATCCCCAGAAGCATCATGAGTGTGCTGGAAGGCGAGGCGTTGATGAATGACGCTTCCGGCCTGGTATCGTTAAAATTTGCCATCGCGGTGGCGATGGGCACCATGGTGTTCACCGTCGGTGGTGCCTCCATGGAGTTTCTGAAGGTGGCGATCGGGGGTCTGCTCGCCGGTGTAGCGGTGACCTGGACCTACAGTAAATCGCTGCGCGTGATGAGCCGTTGGAGCGGAGACGATCCGGCCACGCAGATTGTGTTGCTGCTGCTGTTGCCTTTTGCCTCCTATCTGATTGCCGAACATATCGGCGTGTCCGGCATTCTGGCTGCCGTCGCGGCGGGGATGACCATCAGCCAGTCTGGCGTGATCCGTAACGCACCACTGGCTATGCGTTTGCGCGCTAACAGCGTCTGGGCGATGCTGGAGTTCGTGTTCAACGGCATGGTGTTCATCATGTTGGGGCTGCAGCTGCCGGGGATCCTGGAAACCTCGATTGTGCAGGCTGAACTGGATCCGACTATCGAGACCTGGTATCTGTTCACCGACGTGGCGATTATTTACGCCGCGCTGCTGGTGCTGCGTTTCAGTTGGCTGTGGGTGATGAAAAAGGCCAGTAATCGCTTTATGAAAAAGCGCCCTCTACAGTTTGGCGATTACAGCATACGTGAGCTGTGGGTCGCTTCTTTCGCTGGCGTGCGTGGGGCGATTACGCTGGCCGGTGTGCTCTCTATCCCGCTGTTACTTAGCGATGGTACTGCCTTCCCGGCGCGCTATCAACTGGTGTTTATCGCCGCCGGGGTGATCTTGCTGTCACTGATCGTTGGCGTACTGGCGTTGCCGTTATTGCTGCGCGGGGTGCATGTCGCAGACAAGAGCGCCAGCAAGACCGAAGAGCGCATGGCGATTGCCATGGCTGCCGAGGTGGCGATTGAGAGTATCAACAAGATGGAAGAGCGGCTGGTGGCAGACACCGAGGAAAACCTCGATCCGCAGGTGCTCAAAGAGGTCAGTTCCAGGGTGACCGGAATGTTGCGGCGGCGTATTGCCAGTAAAGACGATATCGAAAATGCGCTGGCGTTGGAAAATCTCGAGCGGCGTTTCCGTTTGACCGCCTTGCGGGCGGAGCGTGGTGAGCTTTATCACCTGCGCGCCACGCAAAAAATCAGCAACGAGACGCTGCAAAAACTGCTGCACGATCTCGATCTGCTGGAAGCCTTGCTGGTTGAGCGAGAAGGCTAGCCACATCTGTACGGGGGCCGCTATGCGGCCCCTATCTTACTCAGCCAAGGCTTCGGCATCTCGCTCCCCTTGCGCTTTACTCTCCTTGCTTTGGATCAGCTTCAACGCCAGATACAGGTCGGGAACCAGGATCAGTTTATTCTCCTTGCTGCCGGAGCGATCCAGGCGAAACCAGCGTGTCAATTCGGTACGGCGGCCTGCAAGTACCAGGCCGATCCCACGCAGTTGTAAATCCCGCTTCAATTCTTCGACAGCCGCGAGCACGCTGATATCCGCATGGGTGAAGCTGGCCACCGCGTCAATCACCACCCAACGTGGCTGGTCCTGCGATCCATCTACCAGAGTGGTGATCCGTCGCTTGAAATAGGCGACGTTAAAGTAGGTCAACGGCGAATTAAAGCGGTACATAATGACGCCATCGACCGGCTGGATGCCGTTGCTCTTACCTAGCGAATGGATCATACCGTCTGCATTGACCCCCAGCAGCTGCTCGGTAGGCCGGAAAACCGTCTGTAGAAACTGTAACAGGCCCAGCAGCACCGCCAGCCCAATACCGGGAATGATCCCTACCAGCAGCACGCTCAAGAATGTAAACAGCGCCAGATAGAACGCGGGGCGATTGCGTTTGCGCAGCCGGAAAATGCTGCGCATATCCAGCAGCGACCAAGAGGCGTAAATCAGCACCACGCCGAGTACCGGGATGGGGATAAACTGCAGCGGCTCGCTAAAAAATGCCACTACCAAAGCGATCGCCAGCGCGGCAATCACCGAGACCACCTGGCTTTTGCCGCCGTTGGCATCGTTAACGGCGGTACGGGAGTTGGCACCGCTGATGGCGAATCCCTGCGAAAGCCCGGAGACGATATTCACCAGCCCCAGTGCGCGAAACTCGCTGTCGGCGTCAACTTCGTAGCCATTTTTTGCCGCAAAGCTCCTGGTGGTCAGCATCATGCTGACAAAGCTGACGACGGCCAGGTTGAGCGCCGGGATCACCAGATCGCGCAGTAGCCCGGGTTTAAAATCCGGCCATGACACCATGGGCAAACCGCCACCGGTATAGCCCCCAACCGTTTCAATGCCAAAATGCGGCAAATTCGCCGCCCAGGTCAACGCCGTCGTCAGCACCACGGCGAACAGCGGGGCGGGCCAGTTAGGCCGGGCATAGTGGACGCCAAGCAGGATCAACAGCGTCAGTAGTGACATAAGCACCGTGGGCCAATGGCTGTTGAGTAAGTTAACCGGCAGTGCGTAAATGCGTTCAATCAGCTCGCTGGAGGGTGAGGAAAAACCGAATATCTTGCTGATCTGATTGACGATAATCGTCAGCGCCACGCCGTTGAGCAACCCATTGAGGATCGGGCGTGACAGCAGGTCAGCAATGGCTCCCAGCTTGAAGCGGCTGGCAATCAGGCACCAGGTTCCCATCATCAGGGTCATCACGATGGTCAATTGCCAGTGCAGCTCGGTATGGCCAGCCGCTAGCGGAGTGACTACTGCGGCGATGACCGCGCAGGTGGCTGCATCAGGTCCGACGATCAACTGACGCGATGAGCCAAAAATGGCGTAGGCGATCATCGGTAGAATACAGGAGTAAAGCCCGACGATGGCGCTCACGCCAGCCAGCTCGGCGTAGGCAATCGCCACCGGTAATGCCACTGCCGCCACCGAGAGGCCAGCTCGGATATCAGGTTTCAACCAGCTACGCTCGTAAGCGAGCAGGTTCATCAGGCCAGGAGCGATACTCTGGAGGGATTTCCGCTGCATATCTTTTCCATCCGGCTGAATAAAGGGGCATGCTGTCTCTTTCGTTGGCCGGAAGAGTAAATCAGCGGTTTTTTAGTGATTTTGGCGAGCATTAGCCGAAGTATAGCAGGGGATTATGACGTGAATTTGCTGCTGTTATGGAATGAGAGGGACTTTACGGGCCACAGATTGATCACGCTACTTGATAGGCGCTCTGAATCGGCTCCCTCGCCCTTTGGGGAGAGGGTTGGGGTGAGGGGAAAAAGAAGACTATTAAGGCTGAGGCCAATACTCGCGGCAGCAGGCAATCCAGGCCTGGGCGCTGTGCGAAAGGTAGCTGCCCTGGCGCCAGATCAGCCCCACTTGCCACTCCATTCGTGGCTCCAGCGGCAGCCAGATCAGGTTTTCTTTATCCAGCCATTGGCAGACTGGCTCCGGTAAGGTGGCAATTCCCACTCCGGCCTGCACCATCGCTGCCAGAAAATCCCACTGGCCGCTGCGTACGGCAATCTTGGGTTCGAAGCCCGCCTGCTGAAAAGCGGCCATCAGCATTTTATACAGTGTGAAGTCTTCGTTATAAATCAGGATTGGCCACTCGGCCAGCTCATTGATCGCGATGCTGGTGCGGTTGAGCCAGTGTGTCGTCTTTGGTACAACCACGCACATCGGGTGGCTTAGCAGGGGCAAAAAGGTCAACGGCTGGTCAGATACTGCGGGCAGTATCGTCATCGCCAGGTCCAACTCTCCGGTTAACACCGCCTGTTCAACCGAAAGGCCGCCCAGCTCGGAGATCTTCAATTCGATACCCGGATAGGTCTGGCGGAACTGACGGATCAAACCGGCAATCTGCCTGCCGACCATGGGGGGAATACCCAGCCGCAGCACACCCTTTTTCACCGAGCTGATGTCATCCAGTTCGGCCTCTAACTGACGGAACTCATCCAGGATCGCCAGGCCGCGCTGATAGACCGCTTGCCCGCTGTCGGTGAGATGCAGCTTGCGCCCTTCGCGTACCAGCAGTGTGCACTCCAACTCATCTTCCAGATGGCGCAACATTTTGCTAATGGTGGGTTGGGTAACAAACAGCTTCTCGGCCGCGCGGGTGAAACTTTGCTGGCGGACCACTTCCACAAAATAACGCAGGGTGCGGACATCCACTTTGGGCTCTCCTGAAGGCGGTGCCGCCGGGAAACTATTCCCTTATGGCATGATGTTGATGATTTTAATTCATTTCAGGCAGGGTTTCCCGGCTGCGTATACTGTAAGCCTTGATTTTTTCTGAGGTTGCTTTCATGTCTCTGGCTTTACGCCGTGCTGCGCCTGCTTTCCTGGTCCGCCTACAGGTGCCGATTCAAGTGGTGCTGTATGCCTTGTTATTCCTGCTTGCCGATCGGCTGGTGCAACAGTTTCATCTGCCTTTGCCCGCCAACATCGTGGGCATGTTGATGATGTTGGCGCTGATCCTGCTGCGCATTTTGCCGCTTAACTGGGTAAAAGCGGGGTCGCGTTGGCTACTGGCCGAAATGCTGCTGTTTTTTGTGCCAGCGGTGGTGGCGGTGGTGAACTATGCCCAACTGTTGATGGTGGAGGGCTGGAAGATTTTTCTGGTGATTGCCATCAGCACCATGCTGACGCTGGGAGCGACCGGGCTGGTGGTGGATCGCGTTTATCGTTTCGAGATCTGGCTGCAACGGCGGAAAATGCGTAATGAATGAAGTGATCCTCAGCATCACCTGCTTGGTGGTGACATTGGTACTCTACTTTGCCAATAAAAGGCTCTACCGCCGCCGCCGTAGCCTGCTGTTGATGCCGTTGGTGCTGACGCCGATGGTATTGGTGCTATTGCTGGTGGTGACGCATATCTCGTATCAGAGCTATATCGGCGAAACGCACTGGCTCCTGTGGTTGCTTGGCCCGGCAACTATCGCCTTTGCCGTGCCGGTATATGAAAACCTGCATATTATTCGCCGCCATTGGCTTTCTCTCAGCGCCGGGGTATTTACCGCGGTGGTGGTAGCCGTTTACAGCTCGGTGTGGTTGGCCCGTTGGTTGACGTTACCGGATGAGGTGCAGCGCAGCCTGGCGGTGCGTTCCATCACTACGCCGTTCGCGCTGGAAGCGGCGAAACAGATGGGCGGCCAACCCGACTTGGTGGCACTGTTTGTGGTGATCACCGGTGTGTTTGGCATGGCGGTAGGCGATATTCTGTTCCTGCGCTTGTCGGTGCGCAGCGGTCTGGCGAAAGGGGCGGGGTTTGGCGCCTCTTCCCACGGTGCCGGTACCGCCAGAGCCTATGAAATAGGCCAGCAGGAAGGCGTAGTGTCTAGCCTGGTGATGATGTTGGCGGGGATTATCACGGTGATCGGGGCGCCCTTGATCGGGCGCTTGATGTGGTAATCAGGGGGCTGGGGCTAAAGGCTTAACGAGCGGCCTGGATCAGGGCCACAATCAGTGGGGAAAGCTCCCCACGTAACGCCGCACGTTCTGACTGGAATAGGGTCGCGGCATAAAAACGGTGCCCTGGCAGTTCCACCGAGCGCACATCGCCTTCAATGTCATGCCCACTAATGATCAGTGGGTGTTGCTCCAAATCCGCCACAAATTCAGGGTTAACACCAAAGTTACAGTGATAGCCTTCGTGAGTCTCCAGCTTGTCATAGGCGCGGGCGATCAGCGTGTTTGGCTGAAACAGGATGGTGCCGGTTTTCTCAACCAGTGAACAGCTCAGCGGTGCGATCACCAAGCGGCCCGCGCTATCGGTCTCCGCGTGACCAGCATCGTGCCAACCCATCACATTGCGCGCATATTCCACCACCGCATATTGAAACCCACCGCAAGACCCTAGAAAAGGGATGTTCTGCTCGCGGGCATGGCGGATCGTCATAAAGACGCCGTCATCGTTGCGATAGGGGCTGCCAGGGACCACCCAGATAGCATCATAATTCTGCAGGACAGAGACATCGGTCAGGGTTTCTGTGGGGAGCCACTGGGATTGGATATCAATATCGAGGTGTGAGGCGGTAAGTTGGAGAGCGACGGGGATGGCTTGGTGGGCAACGGCTTCGCTGCGGTAATCACCAATCAGAGCAAGACGAACCTGCGTTTTCATCGTTTATTTTCCTGAGCGGGTAAAAAAGGATGTTACAGCAGAGTTAAAAACGGGTCTGTGAATTTTTCAAAGGAGAGCACAAAATGCGCGAGGGATTGATAGGGGGCTACAGATGGGTTGCCGTACCTGATTTCGGCTCCATACGGCTCCCTCTCCCTGTGGGCTGTCTCTTATACACATCTCAAATTGCGGTCAAATGGCCGTAATTTGAGAAACATAGCAGGCTGATTTTAAAGAGAATTTTTCCGAGTGCCCTATTGATTCGCTTGAAATAATTCCCATAAAAAACAGTAAGATGCCGAGTTGTGTATAAGAGACAGCCCTGTGGGAGAGGGTTGGGGTGAGGGGGGATTGCCGACCACGACTGATCAACATCACCTTCCAGAAAGCGAATTTAATACAGTGAAGGCGAACCTGTCGGGCGCGTTTTGAAACGGCGGTGCAGCCACAGATATTGCTCTGGAGCGCGCATGATCTCTTTTTCTACCACTTTATTCATGTAGGCGGCGGCGGCCACTTCATCGTCGATTGGGTAGTCTTCTAACGCCGGTTGGATCAGCAGATCGTAGCCACAGCCTTTCGGGCGGCGGATGAGCACGACCGGTACCAGCGCCGGTTTGGCCATGCGGGCCAGCATAAAGGTCCCACTGGTGGTGGCGGCCTGATCGACGGCAAACAGCGGGGCAAACACGCTGCCACGTGGGCCGTAATCCTGATCGGGAGCGAACCATACGGCTTCGCCGCGCTTCAGGGCTTGCACCATGCCGCGCAGATCTTTGCGATCCAGCATGGCTTTGTTGGAGCGCATGCGGCCTTTGGTCTGCGCCCATTCCATCGCCTTGTTATTGTGTGGGCGATACATGGCCATCATCGGCTGACACAGGCCCATCGCCCGGCCGCCCAACTCCAGCGACATGAAATGCACCCCAATCACCAGCACACCTCGGCCATTTTGCTGGGCCTGTTTCAGGTGGTTGATGCCGCTCACGTTGAACCAGCGCTTCACGCGTTTATCTGACCAGAACCAGGCCATGCCGGTTTCCAGCAGACCCATGCCGAGGGATTCGAAATTACCGATAATTTGACGTTCGCGCTGTGCTTCGTCCATCTCCGGGAAGCACAGTTCAAGATTGCGGCGGGTGATCGACACGCGGCGTTTCAGGAAGCGCATAGAGGTGCGGCCCATCCAGCCACCGAGCTTGTGCAGCACGGGATAGGGTAGTTGAACCAGCAGGAACAGGATCGCCAGGCCAAACCAGGTCAGCCAGTAGCGAGGGTGCAGTAACGCACGTTTAAAAGTTTGTGGACGCTTCATATCAACTCTGTATGCGAAATGGGGTAGAAACCTGTAGCGCATAAAGAAGCGACTCAATAGCGATACCATACTCTGACACCCAGTCATAACGATCGTTTAGCCATTGACTAAACCTTTACATTCGAAGGGCGGTTCGCATTGCTATTAGCCTTCGGAAGGACGGCTGCTCGCCAGCGAAGGGGGCTCTCGTATTCACGATTATACCACACAAAACGTGGGTGTGAGAGTGGGGGGGGGATACGTCCACAAAGGGGTATCCGAGGGCTATTGGGGTATTTCTTGTTAGTTATGTTGATTCTTTGTTTAAACGAGGTATGTCCTTCTATACTTGAAGGAAATTTTTCCTTTCATTTGTACACAAGGATGGTTGATTTGAAAAAGCTATTCATCACGGCGGCGTTAACCAGTTTTTTCCCCAGTTACAATAGTTACGCTGCAGACAGTTACCTGGTCTATAACACGAATAATATTGCTGTCTTCCAAGTCCGCTTTTTTGATGTGGGTGATGGCCCTTTTATACCGAATTCACCGCAGCCAGCTGAGTCGACCTGGGATCTGAATCAACAGCAGAAAGAAAAAATACTGGATGCCATGCGGTACTGGGCTGAAGTCATTACCCCCAGACCCGATCAACTGCCTGCCATCATCAACGTAGGCACTTTTGATGATGTGAACGCTGCAGGCTCCAGCGAATCGGTCACCGATGGTGTAATCACCATTACACAATTGCAGGGGGCTCTGAACGGTATTGATACCGGCGAGTTAACCTTCGGTTCTCATGGCCAATTTATCATGGGAAAAATGGATTTTGATCATATTCCCTATGTCCCAGCGCAATTACCCCGCTCCGGAAAAACGGATCTGGTCAGTGTTGCCGTTCATGAACTGGCTCATGGGCTGGGTATTTCTAATATGGCCACCGATTGGGCTGGGGAAGGGACATTTACCCCAGCTTTTGACACCGATATGCCTTTCGGCTCCTGGACTGCGCATCTGCGTGACGATAATGGAAACCCAGCTCGGCCAGGTCAGACAATATTATGCGAGGGATGTAATAACACTTGGGATCCGCAAGGCTTTGATGTGCGCCTCGATAAGGGGTATTTCACGGGCAAACACGTGGATGAAGTGCTGGCGGGGGCGATGCCCGGCGTTCCGGTAAGAATGTTGGCTGACGATGGCTCGGTTGACGATAACTATATGAGCCATATCGAGCTGAAAAACAGCATGATGAGCCATCAGGATTACCGCAACTACACCACGTTTATGGAAGCCGAGTTGGCGTTATTGCAGGACATGGATTATCAGATCGATCGGCGTAATTTCTTCGGCTTTTCGCTCTACGGTGATGGGCAGACGCTGGTTAATCGACATGGTTACTTTTTACGTAACAAGCAGGGCGATGGCTACATCGTGGGGCAGTATAATACCGCGACATTGGGCGTTGGCTTGCATGTTTACGGCAGCAATAACCACATCTTCCAGCAAGCGGATCTGTTAACACAGGGCGCCGGTGGGGCAGGTATTCGTATCGATGGGCAAAACAACACGCTGAACGTTGAGCCAGGCACTCGCGTATACGCCGACGGGGCCAATGGCCGCGGCGTGATGTTTGCTTATGGCAAGAACCATAATCTAATTCAGCGTGGCGATGTTCAAGCGCTAGGCGCTAATGGCGTTGCTCTCAGTTTTGATTTTGGCAATAACCTGCTGGGCAACGATGTGGATTACCGGGGATCCTGGATACATTATGTTGGTGGGCAGGCTGCAACATTATTGCCGGAACTACAGGGGGCGCTGGTCAATAATGCGGATATTAGCGGCCGGGTTGCCGCTAAAGGTGCGGCGATTTATATCTCGCCAAACGCGCTGGTCAACCATATCAATCTATTAAATGGTGCCCAGCTGGAAGGGAACATCTACTCGGATTATAACCAGTTGGATGAGCATGGCCAGCAGCGCCTGACCCAGTTTACCTTTGGGCGCCTGGCCAATTTGCAAGGGCAGGCCACCGATCAGGCAGACCCCAATTTCCGGTTCAACTATCGTGGAAATATTGAAGGTATCGACAATCTGGCGCTGAGCACTCGCGGGGGGATCACTTCGCTTAATGGCCACCACCAGATTTACAGCATGTCTATCGCACCAGGCTCCACGCTGGCTGGCAACAGCGATTATACCTTGAACCCGGCGGGCCGCTTTGTGAATGACGGTATCCTCGCGCCAGGTAATTCGTTGGGGCAAATCGAGGTCACCGGCCTCTATCAACAGGGCGAGAATGGGCAGTTGTTGTTGGAGGTTGATGGCCGTGGTGGACACGATACCTTGCAGGTCAATGGTCATGCTGAATTCAACGGTCAACTGACGTTCGCACCGCAGCCAGACTGGTATGCAACAGACTGGCGGCTGGATTCGGGCGAGATGCTGAAAGCTACCTCGCATAGCGGAGAATTCCGCACGGTGAACGGTTTACTCAGTTCGCCTACGCTGGCCTTGCAGGCAACGCCGCAGGGTGAGGATCGTTGGCAACTCGCGATGCTGCGTGCTGACAACGCCTACAGCCAGTATGCGCAGGACAACAATGCGCGGCAGGTCGGCCAGGCGCTGGACCACATTGTGTCGGTTGCAGGTGCAGACATCCAGCCGCTGTACCGCACGCTGGACTTTTCTGCCGCCGACGGTGGGAGTATCAGCAGTGCTTTGCCGCAGCTCTCCCCTGCTGCGTACAGTGCGATGTTCGCCAGCTCTCTCAATCGTGAACAGCAGATTACGCGGATTGTCAGCGGATCTCATCCCACCACGCCAGAGCAGCAGGTTGCAGGCGAATGGCATAGTTTTGCCATACCCTTTGGTGGCGGTTTTTGGCAGCAGCGCCAAGGCGATCGGGTTGGCTATGATGCCAGCAGCTACGGCATAATCTTTGGTGCTGAAAAGCGCAGCGAACAGAATAGCGACTGGGTTTATGGCTTCCATGGTGCGGTCAGTGGGCAATCGGTAACGGCAAAAGCACCAGAAAACGCCACCGGTAAAACCACGGCTTTCGATCTGGGCATCCAGGCTCGTTATGCCGCCGATCGGCAAGCAGGGATGTATTTATTCGGCAATGGCCGGTTTGGCATTGAAGATAGCCGCTTGGATCGCAGCATTAGCGTCGAGACCTATCAGGCGAACCAACACGCCAGTTGGACCGGATTGGCAGGTTCTGTTGCTGCTGGTGGCGGTTATCGCTGGGCGTTGAATGATCAATGGAGCGCTGGACCGGTGGCCGCATTGAATTACACTACCCTGCATCGCCCAAGCGTGACGGAAACGGGCAACGACAGTAGCCGCCTGGCGCTAGGTTCGAGCACTTTTGATTCTCTGCGCTCCAGTATTGGGGTCAACAGCAGTTGGGATCTTCCGCTCTCTTCGGGCGCTGCTATTGCTGCCGATCTGCAACTGACCTGGGATCATGAGTTGCTGGATAGCGACGTATCGCAAGAAGCCTCTTTCGCCAACTACCGCGCGGCGAGCTTCAGCAACAAGAATCAGGTGACTGGGCGTGACTCCATGGGGGTGAAAGCCGGGGTTCGTTACCAAATCAATAGGGATGTGGAGCTGGGCTTGGGGGTAGAGAGCGATCTGTTCCGTTCTGGTTATGACTCGGTAGCGGGCAACCTTTCGGCCACCTGGCGTTTCTGACAGGCCGGTATGATAAAAGAAAAAGGCGCTTATCAAATGAGATAAAAGCGCCTTTTTTCAACAGCTTGACTGACTAGTATCAGTTCATGCCGTATTTTTTCAATTTCTTACGCAGTGTACCGCGGTTGATCCCCATCATCAGGGCAGCACGGGTCTGGTTGCCACGGGTGTACTGCATCACCATGTCCAACAGTGGCTGTTCAACTTCAGCCAGTACCAGCTCATACAGATCGTTAACGTCTTGACCGTTCAGTTGAGCAAAATAGTTCTTCAGTGCTTGCTTAACCGAGTCACGCAGAGGCTTTTGAGTCACTTGGTCCTGTGAGTTCACGGTTGAAACGGTCAGTACGTCAGAATTTACGCGTTGTTCGAACATAGTTCTGTCAGCTCTTTTTTGTTACGCAAGATTTTCGAAATATGCCTCCAACGCCTCCAGCTGTTCGCTGGCATCCTCTATGGCGTTGAATGTGCGCCGAAACTGGTCATTAGGGGCATGCTCCTGTAAGTACCAAGAGACGTGCTTTCGAGCAATCCGGAATCCCTTGCCTTGGCCGTAAAAGCCGTGCAATTCCCGAATATGCCCTATTAACAAGCGCTTCACTTCGCCAAGTGGCATCGGTGGCAGCAGCTCCCCAGTGTCCAGATAATGCTGGATTTCCCGGAAGATCCAGGGTCTCCCCTGAGCAGCACGGCCTATCATCAGGGCATCAGCCCCAGTGTAGTCGAGCACTGCTCTGGCTTTATGCGGGTCAGTAATGTCGCCATTCGCGATGATCGGAATAGAGACATTCTGCTTAACTGCCCGAATGCTGTCGTACTCCGCGTTGCCGTTGAACAGGCAGGCACGGGTTCGGCCATGAATCGTCAGGGCCTGTATACCACAATCTTCGGCCAGTTGGGCAATTTCTACACAGTTACGGTTCTCTGGTTCCCAGCCGGTTCGGATCTTAAGTGTTACCGGCACATCCACCGCGTTAACCACCGCGAGGAGGATCTGTCTAACCAGATCCGGGTACTGCAGTAACGCAGACCCTGCAAGCTTCCGGTTCACTTTCTTGGCTGGGCACCCCATATTGATGTCGATGATCTGTGCACCGCTGGCCACATTAATGCGCGCCGCGGCGGCCATATCATCAGGATCACATCCGGCTATTTGCACGGAACGGATCCCTGGTTCATCGCTATGTACCATACGCAGACGTGACTTATCCGTGCGCCACACCTCCGGGTTGGAGGAGAGCATTTCGGATACAGCCATCCCAGCACCCATTGCATGACATAAGGTTCTGAATGGGCGATCTGTGATGCCGGCCATCGGGGCCGCAATCAGGCAATTTGTTAACTGGTGGTGTCCAATGCGCATAGACAAAGACTGACCATACTGTGTCCGCAAGGGCGCGTATATTACGCATTTTTTCATTCAGATGAAAGGCCAAACTTTGACCAATCGACAGTTATTGGGCAATAAAAGTGCGTTTATGCACCCTTGATGAAAATATTATGGTTATTTAACAATGTCTTGTATGATTGTGCTTAATTTGCGTACGCTAAAATATTCCATTAACGGCAGGATTTTATCTTTACGCGCCGGTAATAACAGATCGTAACATCAGGTTATTTGTAACATTCTCAGCTTAATACTTTGACAAATCGGCAAGAATGGTGCTGGGAATTACCGCCACCCCAGTGAGGGCAGCGGCAGATGTAGCAGGCAGAAATCAATCGACGATGACGCGGCCGTTGAGCGGCTGTACCGGACGATTGTTGTTATGGTGCACTACCGAGTGGAATTGACTGATTTGTTCGGCAGAAGCGCTTACAGGCTGATCTAGCACCAACCAACTGACCCCTTCAGAGCAGGGTGGCGTCGTCAGTGAACCGCTGAAGCGGTAGAAGTTAAACTGTTTCGGCAGCAGCGCTTTGATATCCAGCGGCTTGTTCAGCACGGCGGTCTGATCGACGGCGGCAGGCATTTGTTGCCAGGCCTGTGCCAGTTGCGGATTGGCTTTACCTGGTTGGAACATCAGGGCCAGCACCGCCAGGGCACCGTCTTTGTCCTTGTAGACAAAGTGCGCTTCCAGTGGGAACTGCTTGCCGTCGATCTCGTTTTCGCTCGGGGCGTGGAAATGGAACTGCTGCAGCGTGAAGGTGTCGTTATCCAACCGCAGGGTGTTACCTTCGCTGACGTTGACTTGAATGGTGTGCCCGTTGTTGACGATTTGCTGTTTGCCCGGCTGGAAAGCCAGCTCAAGCTTGCCGTGCTGGGTTTTCAGTGCGCCCTGGATGTTGACCGGGGACTGGTTTTTACCGGTTTCACACAGTGAAAAATCGGGTGAAAGCTTACCCCAATGTGCCGGGTCTTCCTGGCCTTCATAGCCCCAATGAGCATGTTCTGCGGCACCGATCGAGAAGCTGGCGGCCAACAGGGCGGCAAGCAACATTTTTCCTTTCATTTCCTAATCCTTGTCCAATGAAAACACCAATTATCCTGGGTGGGAGGCTCATATGCTGCGGGCTGCCTTCACTCCGAGCAGGAGAATACGCCCAGCAAGTGTCGGGATAAACTGGCGGATTCTTAGGAAAAGAAAAAACCATCGGAACTGTTTAAATTTCCGATGGTTTTTGGCAAGCGGGGAAAATGTAACTAGTTGCGTTGGCCGGTAATGCGGCACCACTCTTCGCGCTCGGCCACCGGGTCGAGGTTGAACTTATCCTGGTAGGCTTCGGCTACGCTGGCGGCTTGAGTCGCCAGTACACCTGACAGGCCCAGATAGCCGCCGGATTTTGGCAGGTCGCTGATTAACGGTGCCAGTTCACGCAGCGGGCCAGCGAGAATGTTCGCCACCACCACATCGGCCAACAGATCGGCGGGTTGGTCTTTTGGCAGATACAGCTCCAGACGCTCTGAAACACCGTTACGCTGCGCGTTATCGCGGCTGGCCTGAATGGCCTGGGGATCGATGTCGATGCCAATAGCGCGGGCAGCACCGAGTTTTAACGCGGCAATCGCCAGGATGCCGGAGCCACAGCCGAAGTCGATAACGGTTTTGCCAGCCAGATCCAATCCATCCAGCCATTGCAGGCAAAGCGCGGTGGTCGGGTGTGTGCCGGTGCCAAACGCCAGGCCTGGGTCGAGCATGACGTTTACCGCGTCCGGATCGGGCACGTCACGCCAGCTTGGGCAAATCCACAGGCGCTCGCCAAAACGCATCGGGTGGAAGTTATCCATCCACTCACGTTCCCAGTCTTTATCTTCCAACTGCTCGATTTTGTGGCGGAAACCGTTGCCCAGCAACGGGTGCTGTTCCAGTATGGCGACCACTTCGGCCATATCGGTTTCGGCATCATACAGGCCGATCACATCGGTATCGCCCCACAGCAGGGTTTCGCCCGGCAGCGGTTCAAACACCGGGTTGTCGTGGGTGTCCTGAAAGGTGACCGACACCGCGCCGCTTTCAACCAACGCATCGCTCAGGTCTTCTGCCTGGCTGCCGGTGGTGTTCAGTTTTAGTTGGATCCAAGGCATAACAATTCTCTCAAGAGGGTAAGGACGACGCCAACTGGCGCTTTTCGCCGTAGACGTTACCGAGATAAAACGCCAACAGGCTGAGTAACAGCGAAGGCACAATAGGGTGCAATCCGGCCAGTTGCAGGCCGAAGCTGGCTAATAGCGTATAGCATAACGCACCGGTGACCATTGAGCTAAGGGCTCCCTGCGCGTTGGCGCGTTCCCAATACAGGCCCAACACCAACGGCCACAGGAATACGGCCTCCAGCCCGCCGAACGCCAGCAGGTTCAGCCAGATGATCATTTCAGGCGGACGCCAGGCGGCCAGTAGCACCAGTAATCCGAGGATCAGCGTAGTCAGACTGGAGAAGCGTTTGATCATCTTCTCATTGTTCATCTGCAGTGGGCGTACGCCCAGATAGAGGTCTTTGATGATGGTGGCAGAGGATTGCAGCAGCTGCGCATTGATGGTCGACATGATCGCCGCCATCGGGGCGGCCAGGAAGATCCCTGCGGCGTAAGGGGGCAGCACGGTGATCATCAACGTTGGGATCACCTGATCGGGGATCTTCAGATCCGGCAGCACCGCACGGCCCAGGGCACCAGCCAGATGCATACCAAACATCAGAATAGCCACCACGATGGTGCCGAGGATAATGCCACGGTGCACGGCTTTGCTGTCTTTATACGAGATACAGCGCACGGCGGTGTGGGGCAGGCCAATCACGCCAAAGCACACCAGGATCCAGAACGAAGCCATAAACGGCAGGCTGAGGATCTGATCGCCACCTTGCGGTGAGACCAACGCTGGATCGATCTGTTGCAGCTTATCAACCGCGCTGTGCAAGCCGCCCGCCGCGTGGATCACCGCAACCAGCAGTAATATCGTGCCTATCAGCATCACCAGCCCCTGCATAGCATCGTTCAGCACGCTGGCACGGAAGCCGCCAAACGCGGTATACAACGCAATACTGATACCAAATATCAGCAGGCCGGTGTCGTAAGGAATGCCCGCCGCAGTCTCGAGCAGGCGTGCGCCACCGATAAACTGGACCGTCATCGCCCCAAGGAAGGCGACCAACAGACTTAGACTGGCTAGCCACACCAGCAAACGGCTCTTATAACGGGCGAACAGCATGTCGTTAAGGGTGATGGCATTGTAGCGCCTTGCCAGAATGGCAAACTTTTTCCCCAGCACGCCAAGTGAAAGCCACACGGCAGGCAGTTGGATCATCGCCAGCAGCACCCAGCCGAGGCCGTACTTATAGGCGGCACCAGGCCCACCAATAAACGAGCTGGCGCTGATATAGGTGGCGGTCAGCGTCATGGCCAGCACAAAGCCGCCCATCGAACGGTTGCCGAGGAAATATTCACTCAGGAAGTTACCGCTCTGGCGACGGGTATAGGCATACACCGACAGGCCAAATACCAGCAACAGATAGGCAATCAGCGGCAGAATGACCTCAGTTTGCATCGCTATCCTCCAGGGGGATATCGCGGAAGATGCCGCGTACCATCAGCCAGCACAGGCCAATAAACAGCAGCGGTACCAGCAGGCAGGCCATTTCGAACCAGTGTGGCAGCCCGGTGATCCCGGCGTTGCTGTCTGGCAGATAGGCCGCCAGCGACCAGGCCAGCAGGTAAAGCAGCGTCAGGCCCAGTGCCCAGCGTGCTTCGCGGTTAGCTTGAACAAAGCGTTGTTCCATCCGTGCCTCCAAGGGGTTTACGGTTATGGATTGGCAAAGGAGGGGATTTTACGACAAGGGACGGTTTTGCCAAGCCGTTATGTTGGCAATCGGGATAAAAAAACCGGCCAAAGGCTGGCCGGTTGATGGGCTTTACGCCTGTTGTGCAATAAAGTGCTCGATCTGCGCCAGGCTGGATAACCCTTCCATCGGCCCCTTATGGGAAACCGCCAGGGCACCGCTGGCATTGGCATACTGCAACGCTTTTTCTGCACTGAAGCCGGACAGGAACAGGCTGACAAAGGTAGCGCCAAAGCAGTCGCCCGCTCCGGTCGGATCGACCATCTTGCTGCTATAGCCTGGAGTGTGTAGCTCCTGCGTCTGGCCGTTTTGCTGCTGGTAATGGCTGGCCCCTTTCTGGCCGCGCTTGATCACGATATGGCTCACGCCGCTGGCCAACAGTTCCTGCACGACATCCGCTTCCTGCTGGTTTTTGCTGCTGGCAAAGTGGTGCACTTCTCCCTCGCTCGGCAGGAAGATATCGGTATATTCGAGGATATAATCGAAGGCCTGGCTCATCTCCGGGATATTGAGCATCTCTTTGCGAATATTGGGATCGAACGACACCGTCCCCTTATTGGCCTTGACGATCTGGATCGCCCGGCGCATGGCATCGATGATGCGGAATGAGAACAGCGAAGAACCCATGATGTGGAAATGTTGGCACTGGTTCAGCAAGCCTAGATCGATATGGTCGGCGGTAAAGAAGCCGCAGGCGCTGTTGGGGATATTGAAGATAAAATCACGTTCCAGCGGATTGCGATAGCTGACAAATGCCGTGCCGGTCGGGGCCTTGTCGATCACGCTGATGCCATCGGTGATCACGCCCTCCAGACGCAGGCGTTCGATATTCAGGCGGCCAAAATCATCATTGCCCACGCAGCCAAACAGCGTGGAGCCAAAGCCAAGCCGCGCCACTTGAGCGGCATAAATAGCCGGTGCCCCGCTGGGGAACGGCCCAAGAAACTCGCCTGGCTGAGTGAATCCCTGATTATAATTTTTTGAAAGGAATTCAACCAGTAACTCACCCATCGTGCAGATGCTAACTGACATAAGTGCCCCTTTATTCCCCGATCGTTTCCCGGTTGGCCCAGGTAAAACATTCGTTATTGGTGTAGCGGATGCTGAAGTCGGATTCGAATAATTGCTGCTGATAATGTTCATTCACGCCACGGTTGGTCACCAGATTATCTACTTGGCTGAGGTGGCCGATAGTCCCGATCGCACTGGCCTGAATAGGCAAGTGGGTAATGATGGCGGTTTTATTCTGCGCCTTGTCCAGGCAGCGTTGGTAATGGGACGCCAACAGCGGCTGGTCGATATTCAGGATGCCGGAGCTGTCCGTAATGCTGGCCTCGAGAATGCAGTGGTTGATGGTGAACTGTTGGATCACGCTATCCAGCGCTTTACCGCTCAGCGCGGTATGCGAGCGGATCAACTCCCCACCCGCGACGATAATCTCACCGTCCAAAAACTGATCGGCCAGGATCGCATGCTGTAGGTCGTTGACGATCAGCCGCAGCTTTTTCAGCCCGCTCAGGAACGGGATGACCTTGCGGCAGATATCGCCGTGGCCGAGAAATAGCGTATCGCGATCGGCAATCATCCTGGCGCAGTGGCGGGCGATTTCCAACTGGTTAGCCAGCGTGAGGGGGGCTACTGCGAGCCCTGGCTCGATCGGTGCCGCCAGCGGCTGTGTTGGGGTTGCAATGGCTCCGCCAAAGGATCGCTTGAGGTAGCCTTGCTGTTCCAGATAGCTGAGATCGCCACGGATCGTCACGCCGGAAACCCCCAACTGGGCAGAAAGATCTTCGACCTTGATCTCCCCCTGCTGGCCGACAATTTCAGCAATTTTCAATCTGCGTTTCAGCAGGTTAGATGACTTTCTGGGCACATTCGCCCCCATCGTTAAACGGTAATAAGGGCTACTATATCCTTCATACTTTCTAATTGAAAGTAATACCCACGCAGGCTTTCGTTATTTTGAAAGTCTGCGATGGGTGAAAGAAAAAGCATATATTTTTACTATTATTCATATTGTTAGATGCTATTTTCGGGTGGATGTATACCCGTGGCATGGCGATCTTAAGCGCGCTAACACCGGAACATGTCTTATGTTTCGTAATCAATATCTAGTTAAGTTACGTTTTGAAAGTTATTTGATAATCTTCGATCCCTGTCACGCTTTTTTGCGCGTTTTATCTCTATATTCGGTTTCACTTAGAAAGTTTTTCCGAATAAGTTTTCATTTTGTAACCACCGACTGCGGTATCAGGTGCGGGATCGAGGAGAATCGATGTACATCATTTCAAGCAAAAACATGCTGCAGAAAGCGCAGCAGCAAGGGTACGCGGTGCCGGCATTCAACATCCACAACCTGGAAACCTTGCAGGTGGTGGTCGAAACCGCTGCACAGTATCGTTCGCCGGTGATCCTGGCGGGAACGACCGGCACTTACCGTTACGGCGGGCTGGAAAACATCATCATGATCGTCAAGGCGCTGGCGCACGAGTATCAGATCCCGCTGGCGCTGCATTTGGATCATCACGAAGATCCCGCCGATATCTACCATAAGATTAACGCCGGGATCCGTTCCGTGATGATCGACGGCTCTCACTTTCCTTTTGAAGAAAACGTGGCGCTGGTCAAACAAATCGTAGAGTACAGCCACCGCTACGACGCTAGCGTTGAAGCAGAGTTAGGCCGCCTGGGAGGCCAGGAAGACGATCTGATCGTAGAGGGGAAAGACGCTATCTACACCTCGCCAGAGGCGGCGGTGGAGTTTGTTGCCCGTACCGGGATCGATTCGCTGGCGGTGGCTATCGGTACCGCGCATGGCCTGTACCAGTCCGAACCCAAGCTGGATTTTGCCCGCCTGGAACAGATCCGCGATCGCGTTGAAGTGCCGCTGGTGTTGCACGGGGCTTCCGGCCTGAGCGATAGCGATATCCGCCGCTGTATCAGTTTAGGCATCTGTAAGGTCAACGTGGCTACCGAGCTGAAAATCGCTTTCTCGGATGCTTTGAAAGCGTATTTCCACCAGCATCCTGATGCCAATGACCCGCGCCATTATATGCAACCAGCGAAAAGCGCCATGCAACGGGTGGTGGAAAAAGTGATTGGCGTATGTGGTTGTGAAGGTCAGCTGTAAATATTAATAAGTTCCCTACAAAACAGTAAGAAAAAACAAGCAGCAATAATAAAAACTGAGGATAGATCATGCATAAATTAAAGGTATTAGGCTCCGTGCTGGCCATCGGTCTGGCCGTATTTTCGCAGGCAACGTTAGCCAAGGAATATAAAATTGGCGCATCGCTGCTGACGCAACAGCATCCGTTCTATATTGATCTGGCCGACGCAATGAAAGCGGAAGCCAAGAAAGACGACGTGGTGCTGAATATTTCAATTGCCAATCAGGACCTGAATAAACAACTCTCAGACGTAGAAGACTTTATTACCAAGAAGGTCGACGCCATTATTATTTCCCCGGTGGATTCCAAAGGCGTACAGGCGGCGATTATCAAAGCGGAGAAAGCCGGTATTCCGGTGATTACCGTTGATGTGGCCGCCGAGGGCGTGCCGGTGGTCACTCACGTGGCTACCGACAACTACGCCGGTGGTGTCGCAGCGGGCAAGCTGATGGGCAAACTGCTCAATGGCAAAGGCAAGGTAGCGATTATCGATTATCCGGCGCTGCAATCGGTGGTGGCACGTGTGGACGGCTTCAAGAAAGGGCTGGCTGATACGCCAGACGTGAAGATTGTGGCGATCCAAACCGGCATCACCCGGGCGGAAGCGTTAACCGTGGCGCAGAATATGATGCAGGCGCACCCGGATCTGAACGGCCTGTTTGGTTTTGGTGATGATGCCGCGCTGGCTGCGGTGATCGCCGCCAAATCCGCGCGTAACGACAATATCAAGATCATCGGTTTCGACGGGATGAAAGAGGCTCGCGACGCCGTCGATAGCGACAAGACCTTCGTGGCAGTTATCCGCCAATACCCAGACCAAATGGGAGCCAAGGCTATAGATGCTGCCGTCGACCATCTGAATGGCAAGCCAGTTGCCAAGTTGATTCCAGTTGCGCCTGGCGTTTATACCGGTAAATAACACTGCTCGTTAACCCAAGCTTCAGTGGCTAACCATTACCCCTCACTCCAACCCTCTCCCATAGGGAGAGGGAGTTGTCCGAAGTATGTAGTTAGCCCATACAACTTCGGAAAGTGAGGGAGTAATAAGAAAGGCAGGGTATTACGCGGAGAAATCAACGAACTCGATCGGTCCCCTCTCCCTGTGGGAGAGGGTTAGGGTGAGGGGCCACGTGGGTGGAGGAAATAATGACGGATACGGTGCTGGCGGTAACGGAAATAGCCAAAAATTTCGGCCATGTTAACGCATTAAAAAATGTCAGCCTGAAAATACGCCAAGGTAAAGTCCATACGCTACTGGGCGAAAATGGTGCCGGTAAATCTACGCTGATGAAAATCCTGGCAGGAATTTATCCACCGACCAAAGGGGAAATAATTCTCAAAGGGCAAAGCGTCACTATTAACAACCCCCAGCATTCCAGAAAGTTGGGTATCGCGATTATTTTTCAGGAACTGAGCCTGAGCAATAATATGAGCGTAGCAGAGAATATCTACGCCAATAATGAGCCAACCCGTTTTGGTTTTATTAACGATGGCCAGATGGTGAATGATTGCCAACGCCTGCTGGCGGACTTGGCCATTCCGCTCGATCCGCAGCAAATTGTCGGCACCATGTCGATGGCCCAGCGCCAACTGGTAGAGATTGCCAAGGCGCTGAGCTACCCGGCAGATGTCGTGATCATGGACGAACCAACGTCGTCCCTGAGCGATAACGAGGCCGACATCCTGTTTGGCATTATCGACAAGCTGAAACAGCGCGGCTGCGCGGTGATTTATATCTCGCACCGCATGGATGAGATCATGCGGGTATCTGACGATATCTCGGTGCTGCGCGACGGCGAGTTCATCGCCACCCATGATAAACACCAGACCGACATTCACCGGTTGATTGCCCAGATGGTTGGCCGCGAAATGACCAATATCTACCCGCCACGCATCGGCGAACCTCCTTCAGCGGAGCAGGTGCCGGTGCTGGAAGTCAGGCAATTTTCGCAAGACAAACTGTTTCACGATATCCATTTCTCGCTGCGTGCAGGCGAAGTACTGGGCTTTTTTGGGCTGGTGGGATCGGGGCGTTCAGACGTGATGAAGGCCATTTTTGGACTGACCGGTTACCAGGGTGAAATTCTTATCGATGAGGCGGTAGTCACTATTCGCAATCCAAAGCAGGCGATAGCGCATGGCATCGCCTTCGTGACGGAAAACCGCAAGGAGGAGGGGTTGGTGCTGATGCATGACGTAAGCATGAACACCCATCACGTGGCCTTTCAGTATGCGGGCTCCAGCCTGATCAACCATAAGCACGAAGAGGCGAAAACTCAGCAGGCAATCCGGCGGATGAACATCAAGGTCAGTTCGCCACACCAGCTGGTTAGCACCCTGAGCGGGGGCAATCAGCAAAAGATCGTGCTGTCGAAATGGTTGGAAAAGGTGCCACGGATCTTAATCCTCGACGAGCCAACGCGCGGCGTGGATGTTGGCGCCAAGTTCGAGATTTATAACGTCATACGCCAGCTTGCTGCACAGGGCACCGCCATTATCTTGATATCTTCCGAACTGCCGGAAGTGATGGCGCTCAGCGATCGGCTGGTGGTGATGCGCGCCAAGCAGATCGCCGACGTTTTTGCCACCGATGGACTCACGCAAACCCAGGTCATGACCGCAGCAACAGGAGTGAAATAATGAGCGATAAAGTGCTGGCCGCCGAGGGCCATTCGGCGTTCAACGGGCCAGGGAAACTGGCAAAAGCCGCCAAACAGTACGGCGGCATACTGGCGGGCCTGGTGGCCTTGGTGATCCTGTTCAGCGTGATCAACGACAGCTTCCTGAGCGTGAATAATATTACCAATATTATTTTGCAGGTCTCGATCATTGCCATTACCGCCTATGGCATGACGTATGTGCTGCTGCTGGGGGATATCGATCTTTCGGTGGGGTCAACCATTGCACTGGTGGGGACCTTTGCTGCGCTTGGCCTGTCGTTTGGCATCCCGTTTATTCTGGTGATCCCGCTGTCGATTATGGCCGCGCTGGTGCTGGGCCTGGTTAACGGTAGCCTGACTGCGCTGGCCGGTATCCCGTCGTTTATCGTAACCGTCGCGACGATGGGCATCTTCCGGGGCATTGCCTATATCGTCACCGACGGCACGCCGATCATGATTAAAAGCGAGGCGTTTCTGGCGCTGGGCAACGGCGAGTTTCTCTATATCCCGATCCCCATCTGGATCCTGTTGGTGTTGCTGATCGTCAACCATTTCATCCTGTCGAAAACCACCTTTGGCCGCAAAATTTATATCACCGGCGGCAATAAAGAGGCCGCGATCTATTCGGGGATAAACGTTTCCGCGCTGAAAATAAAGGTCTTTATGATCACCGCCGTGATGGCGGGCATCAGCGGCATGATCCTGGCCTCGCGCCTGTATTCCGGTCAGCCTAACGCCGCGCTGAGCTATGAGCTGGATGCTATCGCTGCCGCAGTGTTGGGCGGCACCAGCCTCAATGGCGGTTACGGCACGGTGATTGGCACCATGATCGGCGCGCTGACCATCGGGGTCATCAACAACGGTATGAATTTAATGAACGTGCCTTATTTCTATCAAATGGTGGTGAAGGGACTGGTGATCCTTATCGCGGTGTATGTCGACGTCAGAAACAAGAAGAAACGTGGCTAACGATCACAGGCAGATTTGAATAAGGAACGGGACAATGAGAAAAATTTATACCATCGGCGAGATCCTGGTTGAGATCATGGCCGATAAAGTTGGCCAATCTTTTACCCATCCAGGCTTATGGAATGGTCCTTTCCCCAGCGGTGCCCCGGCGATTTTTATCGATCAGGTGACCAAGCTGGGCGGTCAGTGCGGCATTATCAGCTGCGTGGGTAATGACGGTTTCGGCACGCTGAATATCGAGCGCTTAAAGGCTGACGGAGTAGATACGCGTGGCATCCGCGTCCTACCGCATGAGACGACCGGCAGTGCCTTCGTCACTTACCACTCCAACGGCGATCGCGATTTTATTTTCAATATCAAGAACGCAGCCTGCGGGAAATTATCGGCCGAGCATGTGAACGCCGAACTGCTGCAAGACTGCCAGCACTTCCACATCATGGGTTCATCGCTGTTTTCCTTCCATATGGTGGACGCGGTGAAGAAGGCGGCGGGGATTGTCAAAGCGAACGGCGGCACCTTGTCTTTCGATCCGAATATCCGCAAGGAAATGCTCAATATCCCCGAGATGCGTGATGCGCTGCATTACGTGCTGGAGCTGACCGATATCTATATGCCGAGCGAAGGCGAAGTCATGCTGCTGTCCTCCCAAACCACATTGGATGAAGCGATTGCCCGCTACCTGAAGGACGGCATTAAAGAAGTGGTGGTGAAACGCGGCAGTAACGGGGCGAGCTATTATTCCGCGGATGAAACCCTGCATATCGACAGCTATGCCGTAGACGAGGTTGATCCGACCGGGGCGGGTGACTGCTTTGGCGGCGCTTACATTGCTTGCCGGTTGCAGGGGCACAGCGTTTCCCAGGCGCTGCGCTATGCCAATGCCTGCGGTGCGCTCGCGGTGACCCGGCGTGGGCCAATGGAGGGGACCTCCACCTTCGCTGAAATCGACGCTTTCTTGCAGCAGCAACGGGTCGTGCCGGTCGGCGCGCTGTAAATAACATTCCAACGTCTTGAATATTCAGTTCAGGACATTGCTTTACCCTGCGACTTGAAAGGTGACGGGTAAATGAGGCCATAAGTATGAAATCTATTATCCAGCAGCATAAAAGCGGCAAGCATATTGGTATCTGTTCGGTTTGCTCGGCACATCCGTTGGTGATCGAGGCCACGTTGCGTTTTGACCTGGCTAGCCAGCGTAAGGTATTGATTGAAGCCACCTCCAACCAGGTGAACCAATTTGGCGGCTACACCGGAATGAAACCGGCGGATTTCCGCGAGTTTGTGTATGCCATTGCCGCCAAGGTTGGCTTCCCGCAGTCACGGTTGATATTGGGGGGCGACCACCTTGGGCCGAACTGCTGGCAGGATGAACCCGCTGAGCAGGCGATGGAGAAAGCCGAACGCCTGATTGCCGATTACGTTCAGGCCGGGTTCAGTAAAATTCATCTGGATGCTTCCATGTCCTGCGCGGACGATCCGGTTCCTTTGCCACCAACGGTGGTGGCCGAGCGTGCGGCACGGCTATGTGCGGTGGCGGAAGAGGCAGCCACCCCAGAGCAGCGGCAGGCGCTGAGCTACGTGATAGGTACGGAAGTGCCGGTTCCAGGTGGGGAAAGCCACGCTATCGCTCAGGTACACGTCACGCGACCACAGGATGCCGCCGAGACCATCGAGACGCATCGGCAGGCATTTGCTCGCTTAGGTTTGGAGCAGGCCATGGAGCGGGTGGTGGGGCTGGTGGTTCAACCGGGAGTCGAGTTCGACCATTCCACGGTGATCCACTATCAGCCGGAGCAGGCGCGCCAGCTTTCCGCCATGATTGAATCAACACCGTTGGTGTTTGAGGCCCACTCTACGGATTATCAAACCCCGAAAGCGTTCCGCCAGTTGGTGCGCGATCACTTTGCGATCCTGAAAGTCGGCCCGGCGCTGACCTTTGCCCTGCGTGAGGCGATCTTCAGCCTGGCGCTGATCGAGAAGGAGCTGATCGCCGCAGAACAGCAGAGCCACGTGCTGGCGGTGATCGACAGCGTGATGCAGGATGAGCCCAAGTATTGGAAGAAGTATTACGATCCGCGCCATTCGAAGGCGATGATCGATTTGCACTACAGCTTGTCCGATCGGATCCGCTATTACTGGCCTGAGGCGCGCATCAGCGCGGCCATCGACAAGCTGGTGGCAAACCTGAGCGGAGTAACCATTCCGTTAGGTATGCTGAGCCAGTATTTCCCGCTGCAATTTCCGCGCCTGATGGCTGGCGAGTGTGCCGGTGACCCACATAGCCTGATTATCGACAAGATCCAGGAGGTCTTGCGGGCGTATGCCTATGGGTGTAATGAGCGGCAGGAAGAGGCGCTAAACGTGCTTTGAGGCTTCGAGACCCAAGCCCCAATAAAAAAACACCGCAGAAGTTCTCATGCGGTGTTTTTTATTAGCCCA
Organism: Serratia sp. T13T92; assembly: GCF_047530105.1. Classification (NCBI taxonomy): domain Bacteria; kingdom Pseudomonadati; phylum Pseudomonadota; class Gammaproteobacteria; order Enterobacterales; family Yersiniaceae; genus Serratia; species Serratia sp. T13T92. The sequence continues at coordinate 35,380 of NZ_JBLJAK010000020.1, forward strand.
ATATCGTTAACCGATAATCAGGTTTCCTGCAGACCCAGCTTCTTCTCCAGATAGTGGATGTTGGTGCCACCATGCTGGAAGTTTTCGTCGGTCATGATCTTCTGCTGCAGTTCAATGTTGGTTTTGATGCCATCAATGATCAGCTCAGCCAGGGCGTTCTTCATGCGGGCAATCGCCACATCACGGTTTTCACCGTAGGTGATCAGTTTGCCAATCATGGAGTCATAGTACGGCGGCACGGTATAGCCAGCGTAGATATGAGATTCCCAACGCACGCCGAAACCACCAGGAGCGTGGAAGCGGGTGATCTTGCCTGGGCTTGGTAGGAAGGTGTTCGGGTCTTCGGCGTTGATACGGCATTCCACCGCATGGCCTTGTACCTTCACTTCGTCCTGTTTGATCGACAGCGGCTGACCGGCAGCGATACGCAGCTGCTCTTTGATCAGATCCACACCGGTGATCATTTCGGTAACCGGGTGTTCCACCTGGATACGGGTGTTCATTTCAATGAAATAGAACTCGCCGTTCTCATACAGGAACTCAAAGGTACCCGCACCGCGGTAGCCGATTTCCACACAGGCTTTTGAACAGCGTTCACCGATGTAGCGGCGCAGCTCTGGGGTGATCCCCGGAGCTGGTGCCTCTTCGACCACTTTCTGGTGGCGGCGCTGCATGGAGCAGTCACGTTCAGCCAGATAGATAGCATTGCCCTGGCCGTCTGCCAACACCTGAATTTCGATGTGGCGTGGGTTTTCCAGGTACTTCTCCATATACACCATGTCGTTGTTGAAAGCCGCTTTGGCTTCCGCTTTGGTCATGGAGATGGATTGCTCGAGATCTTTGTCGCCGCGCACAACGCGCATGCCGCGACCGCCGCCGCCGCCGGAAGCCTTGATGATCACCGGATAACCGATGCGCTTGGCGAAGGCACGGTTTTTGTCCATGTCATCGGTCAGCGGGCCGTCGGAGCCTGGTACGCAAGGTACGCCGGCTTTTTTCATCGCGCTGATGGCAGAAACCTTGTCACCCATCAGGCGAATGGTTTCGGCGCGTGGGCCGATGAAGATAAAGCCAGAGCGCTCTACCTGCTCGGCAAAGTCGGCGTTCTCGGACAAGAAGCCATAACCCGGGTGGATCGCCACGGCGCCGGTAATTTCGGCGGCGGAGATGATGGCCGGGATGTTCAGATAGCTTTTAACTGACGGTGCAGGGCCGATACAAACGGTCTCATCCGCCAGTAGAACGTGTTTCAGATCGCGGTCGGCACTTGAGTGAACGGCAACGGTTTTGATGCCCAGTTCTTTACAAGCGCGCAGTATACGTAACGCGATCTCGCCACGGTTGGCGATAACAATTTTATCTAGCATGGTGCGCCTCGTTATTCGATGACGACCAGTGGCTCGTCAAATTCAACCGGTTGGCCGTTTTCTACCAGGATCGCTTTAACCACACCGGATTTGTCCGCTTCAATCTGGTTCATCATTTTCATGGCTTCAACGATGCACAGAGTATCACCGGCGTTCACTTTCTGGCCCACTTCCACGAAGGCTTTCGCGTCCGGGCTTGGGGTGCGGTAGAAGGTCCCTACCATTGGTGAACGAACGATATGGCCACTCATGGCCGCTGGTGCTGCTGGGGTTTCTGCGGCAGCAGGGGCAACGGCGTTGGCCAGAGCAGGTTGCTGCTGCTGGGCTGGCATTGCGTACTGTTGCATCATTGGGTAAGCCTGCACCGGTGCGGCACGGCTGATGCGAACCGACTCTTCGCCTTCAGAGATTTCCAGTTCAGAAATGCCTGATTCTTCAACCAGTTCGATCAGTTTCTTGATTTTACGAATATCCATGAGTGTGATTCCGTACTCTTTTTGTGTAGCAATTAGTGGGTTTTTGACAAACGGCGAACCGCTGCCTGTAAAGCAAATGTGTAGCCATCCGCGCCGAGGCCACAGATCACGCCTACCGCGATATCAGACAGGTAGGAGTGATGACGGAAAGGCTCACGAGCGTACACGTTGGACAGGTGGATCTCGATAAACGGGATCTGTACTGCCAACAGTGCATCGCGCAACGCCACGCTGGTGTGCGTGAACGCGGCAGCGTTAATCAGGATAAAATCCGTATTGCCGCGTGCCTGATGAATGCGATCGATGAGCGCATGCTCGGCATTGGACTGCAGATGACTCAGGGTGATATCTAGCGCGAGCGCCTGGTTTTCCAATCCGTTAACAATCTCTGCCAGCGTAGCGCTGCCGTACTTTTCCGGCTCACGCGTCCCCAGCAGATTGAGATTGGGGCCGTTCAGAAGCAAAATGTGAAACTTATCCGCCATTGTGCTGGTATCTCCGGCAATAAAACCATCATCGTAGAAAATAACCCGATGTCACCGATTTGTCACCTGTTACGCGCAGATTTTGCTGCAGCGACAGGTTCAAGGTCGGGCATTATAACGATATCGTGGCAATTCGCAGCTAAATACTGGTCTTATCAGCGAAGATATTCAACCCTAAATCAGCAAACACCAAGTGCCGCTATTGGATTATGAGGGGTAGAACACAGAAAAGTTCCGCGCCCCTCCAGGGGATTTTTATCGCCAATCTTGCCGGATTTAGCGCGGTTTACGCCACCATGAGCGGAATTTCTTGTAACGCAGAGCTAACAACAGCAGCGCCAGCGACGCGTAAATAAAAGGCTGCGGTGACAACGTTTTTACCGACCAAAGGTAGTGGATCGGTGCCAGGATCGCCACCAGATAGACGAAGTTATGCAGCTTCTGCCAGCTGGCCCCCAATTTACGCTGTGCCCATAGCGTTGAGGTGGCCGCCAGAGCCAACAAAATCAACCAGCAGAGGATACCTAGCGTCAGATAGGGGCGAGTTACCAGTTCGCGCCCCAGCAGGCCAATGTTGCTCAGCCCCAGTTCCAGCGTCGAGTAGCTTACCAGATGCAAGGTTCCCCAGGCAAAACACCACAAACCGAGCAGGCGTCGGCAACGGATCAGCAGCGGCTGGCGCGCGTAGCGGGCCAATGGAGTGACGAGCAGGGTGGCCAGCAGCAACTTCAGCGTCATCCTGCCGGTAAAATGCTGGATATCCTTGGCCGGATCGGCGCTGAACCAGCCCTGATCGACAGACAACACCAGCCACAGAAAGGGCAGAAATGCCGCCAGGTAGATGGCCACTTTTAGCCAGGTGACCTGCTTGGGGGTTAAGCGCACTCAGAAGTTCTCCCGTAAATCGAGGCCGCGATATAGCGAAGCCACCTGGTCGGCATAACCGTTGAATAGCAGTGTCGGCTGACGTTTCACATCCAGAATGCCGCCGGAACCGATAAAGCGTTCGGTGGCCTGCGACCAGCGCGGATGATCGACATGGGGATTCACGTTGGCGTAAAAACCATATTCGTTGGGAGCGGACAGATTCCAGGTGGTTGGCGGTTGTTCGCGGGTCAGGGTGATCTGCACGATAGACTTGATGCCTTTGAAGCCGTACTTCCATGGAGTGATCAGGCGCACCGGAGCACCGTTTTGCGGTGGCAGCATCTTGCCATACACGCCCACGGTCAACAGAGCCAGTGGATGCATGGCTTCATCAAGGCGCAAACCTTCGACATAGGGATACTTGAGGCCACCGCCAATAAAGCGATCTTTCTGGCCGGGCATCTGTTCTGGATCGTACAGCGTTTGAAAAGCCACGTAGCGCGCGTTGCTGTTGGGCTCGGCCAGCTTAAGCAGTTTGCCCAGTTCAAAGCCGATCCACGGCACCACCATCGACCAGGCCTCGACGCAGCGCATGCGATAAATGCGTTGCTCCAGCGGGAATCGCTTGAGTAAATCGTCGATATCCAGCGTGATGGACTTGCCGACTTCACCGTCGATTTTCACCTTCCAGTCCGTCGTTTTCAGTGAGCCTGCGTTGGCCGCGGGATCGGCCTTATCCAGGCCAAACTCGTAGAAATTATTGTACCCCATGACTTTTTCTTCCGGCGTCAGCTCCAGCTTGGCTTGCCAGGCTTCTGGCTTGCTGAAGTCTAGCGGTTTGCCTGCTGGAGCCGGGGGCCGATCGTTACCTTTGAACCAGGAAAGCAAGTCGGCCTGTGCCTGGATGGGCAAAGCCAGCGAGGCTGCCGTGATCCCTAGCGCCTGGAGCACCTTGCGCCGCTGATAGAACACGCTTTCTGGCGTGACATCGGCTTCGGTCAGTTTTCGCTGTTGTTTCATTTTTTTTCTCCGCAAGTGATGGTGTAAGCATGGCGTGAAAGCCAACTTTCTGCGAGAGGGTGGATGTAAAGAGAGGTAAACAGGAGGTAATTTCTTGTGGGGAAAAAGCAGGCGCCGAATGCGGCGCCCCACAGATTATGAACGGATTTTTACCAGGGTGCGGCCAGTGATCTGATTGTTCATCAGCGCGGTAGCCGCGGCAGGCACGTCTTCCAGCTGAATTTCCTGGGTGGCTTGTTCATAGAAACTTTCTGGCAGAATACCGGCCAGACGTTCCCATGCGGTTTGGCGACGATGCAGCGGCGTGAGCACAGAATCAACGCCTTGCAGACGCACGTTACGCAAGATAAACGGCATCACGGTAGTCGGCAACTGGTAGCCTCCCGCCAAGCCGCAGGCGGCAACGGTGCCGTTGTAATTCATCTGCGCCAGCACGCGAGCCAGCAATTTGTCGCCGACGGTGTCGATGGCGCCGGCCCACAGCTGTTTCTCCAGCGGGCGCGGTGTTTCAATATACTCGCTGCGGGGCAGCACGGTTTTGGCACCGAGGGATTTCAGATAGTCGGTATTGCTGTCGCGCCCGCTGATGGCGGTGACGCTATAGCCAAGAGCGGACAGTAGGGCGACCGCCGTGCTCCCCACGCCGCCGCTGGCTCCGGTGACCAGAACGTCGCCGTCCTCCGGTTTCACTCCGCCTTCTTCCAGTGCCATCACGCACAGCATGGCGGTAAAACCGGCGGTGCCGAGGATCATCGCTTTGCGTTCACACAGCCCTTTTGGCAGTGGTACCAACCATTCGCCGCTAACGCGGGCTTGCTCGCCCAACCCGCCCCAGTGATTTTCGCCAACGCCCCAGCCGGTGAGCACTACGCTCTGGCCTGGTTTAAAACGCGGATCTTTGCTGCTGTGTACCAGGCCAGCAAAATCGATACCAGGCACCATTGGGAAGTGACGAATGATTTTCCCCGTGCCGGTGATCGCCAGGGCATCCTTATAGTTGAGGCTGGACCAGTTGACGTCGACCGTCACATCCCCCTCTGGCAACTGCTCACTATCAATATTCTTGACTTGTGCCAGGGTTTTTTCGCCAGCTTGCTCCAATAATAATACGCGCATGTCATTGTTCCCCGTTTTTTCATATATCATATGAATGTTTGGTTCAGTATTGTCTGACTATATGCATAATAAAAAAGCCTGTCCTGATAAAGGACAAAAAAAGAGTGCTTAATGGTTTTCTTCGTCGACCAGGCTTGATAGCTTTGTAAAGCTAACCTGATGCTTGGCAAAGAAATTGAAGTCGCTTCATGATTTTTAATATCAGGGTATTGCGTTGTTTTCAATCGAGCAGGAACGGGGCCTTGGCACATCAAAAGGTGGCTCTTCATTTTATCATCGCGCAGAAGGCACAGGGATGAGATTTACAACCAAACTCTCTGCTCTAATCACCCTGCTCGTCGCATTGGCTATGTTCTTGATGCTGATGGGGTGTTCATACAGTTTCTTTTACGTGACCCAGGAGCGCCTAGAGCGCCGTTTTGAAGCCCTGGCCACTTCCATCGATCAGGCAATGCTGCTTCAACCTCTGCAGGCTCAGGATAACTGGCTGCCCTTGGTGATGCGGCCGCTAGGCATCGTTGCGATTCATGTCGATACCGAAACCAGCAACCTTTTCTCCTACAGCCTGCCGACCATCAAAGCCCCTTGGGCATCGCTGGCTGGCTACCGCCAAACCTCGTTAACCATGATGCATCACCCCGGCACCCGGGTAAATGTCACCTACCTCGATCCGTTCGCCAGCGACGTGCGTTCCTTGCAGTCCACGGCGGCGGTCACGCTGTCGATCGTCATCATGGTGGTGATCCTGCTGTTCAGCTTACGCTGGCTGCGTGAACAGGCGGTAGGTGAAGATCGCCTGGAACGCCGAGCGCGGCGCATTCTCAACGGCGAGCGTGAACAGGTGCTGAAGGGAGACGTTCGCGAATGGCCCGCCAGCGTCAGCGGTGCGTTGGATCGCCTGCTGGCCGATTTGGCCGAAGCACGTGAGGAGCGTAGCCGGGTAGATACCCTGATCCGTGCTTTTGCCGCTCAGGATGCCAAAACCGGCCTCAATAACCGGCTGTTCTTTGATAACCAGCTCACTACTCAACTGGAAGATGTCGGGTCACACGGCATCGTCATGATGGTGCGCCTGCCAGATTTCGATACCCTGCGTGAAATTCACGGCAATGCAGCGGTGCAGGAGCTGATGTATTCGTTGGTCAACCTGCTGTCCACTTTTGTCATGCGCTATCCTGCCGCCTTACTGGCCCGTTACTTCCACAGTGATTTTACCGTTCTGCTACCACACCGCACGCTGAAAGAAGCGGACGGCATCGCGGCGCAGCTGGTCAACGCGATCGACTCCTTGCCCTCAACGGCGCTGATTGACCGTGAGGCGTTCCTGCATATCGGTATTGTGGCCTACCGCAGCGGGCAGACCACGGAAGAAATCATCGATTACGCCGAACAGGCGACCCGCCACGCCGTACTGCAAGGCGAAAACGGCTGGTATGTCTATGATAGCGATGTGCCAGAGAAAGGGCGCGGCAGCGTTAAATGGCGTACGCTGCTTGAACAGGTGCTGGCGCGCGGCGGCCCTCGTTTATATCAAAAGCCGGCGGTGACGGTGGAAGGTGATGTGCATCACCGCGAAATCATGAGCCGGATTTATGATGGTGCACAGGAACTGTTGCCTGCCGAGTATATGCCGCTGGTCAATCAACTTGGCTTGGCGGAAAGTTATGACCGCCAGCAGATGAATCGGATTATTCCTTTATTGGCACTGTGGCCGGAAGAGACGCTGGCGTTTCCACTATGCGTTGATTCATTATTGCAGCGCAGTTTTCAACGTTGGCTGCGCGATACCCTGTTACAGTGTGAAAAAAGTCACCGCAGGCGAATTCTGATTGAACTTGCAGAGGCAGATGTGTGTCAACATATCGACCGTTTGCGTCCGGTGCTGCGATTGCTGACCGGATTGGGCTGTCGTCTGGCGGTTTCTCAGGCCGGGTTGACGGTGGTGAGTACCTCTTATATCAAGTCGTTACCGGTGGAGATCGTCAAGCTTCACCCAGGGTTGGTACGGAGTATTGACCGGCGGGATGAGAATCAGCTGTTCGTTCAGAGCCTGACCGGTGCCTGCGAAGGCACTCAAGCGAAGGTTTTTGCCGCCAGCGTGCGTACGCGCAACGAATGGCAGACGCTGAAAGAGCGCGGGATCCTAGGTGGGCAGGGGGACTTTTTCGCTTCGCCAGAGCCGATCGATATAGCTCGCAAAAAATATTCGCGTCGATATCGTGTTTAACCTGATGACCGGGCAAAAATTAACGTAGAATGGCCCGTCTTTTCCTGTGGGCGTCAGTAGGTGCTTACCACCGGTGACAATCAGGAAAAATGTTAGATTTTATGAGCTGTGTTACTGCCGTTTGGTACGTTGATTTGGTGGCTAGCTGAGCCTTTGTTGAGGGATATCAGGCCCCATTCGCTTTCCGTGCATTCGGTCACAAATAACGCAGACTAATTTTCACCGAAGTAGGACGTTTTTGCGCCTTGTCGCTGCTTCGTGTGGTTGGTAAAGTAGGCGGATTTTATTTTCCGCCCCCAGCTTGCAGGATTATCCTTTCGTTATGTTTAAGAAATTTCGTGGCATGTTTTCTAATGACTTGTCCATCGACTTGGGTACCGCCAATACCCTGATTTATGTTAAAGGACAAGGCATTGTACTGAATGAACCGTCGGTGGTTGCCATTCGTCAGGATCGTGCCGGCTCACCCAAGAGCGTTGCGGCCGTAGGTCATGACGCCAAGCAAATGCTGGGGCGTACGCCTGGCAATATCGCTGCTATTCGCCCAATGAAAGACGGCGTGATCGCCGACTTCTTTGTCACCGAAAAAATGCTGCAGCATTTCATCAAGCAGGTTCACAGCAACAGCTTTATGCGCCCTAGCCCGCGCGTACTGGTTTGCGTACCTGTTGGTGCCACCCAGGTTGAACGCCGTGCGATCCGTGAGTCCGCTCAGGGTGCAGGCGCGCGTGAAGTCTTCCTGATTGAAGAGCCTATGGCTGCGGCGATCGGTGCGGGTCTGCCAGTATCGGAAGCCACTGGCTCCATGGTGGTTGATATCGGTGGTGGTACCACTGAAGTGGCGGTGATCTCGCTTAACGGCGTGGTGTACTCCTCTTCCGTGCGTATCGGCGGCGACCGCTTTGACGAAGCCATCATTAATTACGTGCGCCGTAACTACGGTTCACTGATCGGTGAAGCTACTGCAGAACGTATCAAGCACGGCATCGGCTCGGCCTATCCGGATGACGAAGTGCGTGAAATTGAAGTGCGTGGCCGTAACCTGGCAGAAGGTGTGCCGCGTGGTTTCACCATGAACTCCAATGAAATTCTCGAAGCTTTGCAGGAACCTCTGACCGGCATCGTCAGCGCGGTCATGGTTGCGCTGGAACAGTGCCCGCCGGAACTGGCTTCCGACATCTCCGAACGCGGTATGGTGCTGACCGGTGGTGGCGCATTGCTGCGTAACCTGGATCGCCTGCTGATGGAAGAGACCGGTATCCCGGTCGTGGTGGCTGAAGATCCTCTCACCTGTGTGGCTCGCGGTGGTGGCAAGGCGTTGGAAATGATCGACATGCATGGCGGCGATTTGTTCAGCGAAGAATAGTGAGCAGCCCCAGAATGGAGGGATCGTAGCGGATGACGGCATTAACCTGGCATCTGGTGCGTTCCTCTTTCTGTTGTCGAGGAACGTGCATAATTTATGAAGCCGATTTTTAGCAGGGGGCCTTCCCTGCAACTACGACTTTTCCTGGCAGTGATCGTGGCGATTGCACTGATCGTTGCCGACAGCCGGCTCGGTACGTTCGTTAAAATACGAAACTACATGGACACCGCCGTCAGCCCTTTTTACTTCTTGGCTAATGGGCCGCGTAAAGTTTTGGACAGCGTATCGGAAACGCTGGCTACCCGCCAACAGCTAGAGCTGGAAAACCGTGCTCTGCGGCAGGAACTGTTACTCAAAAACAGCGATAATCTTCTTCTTGGCCAATTCAAACAGGAAAATGCCCGTTTGCGTGAGCTGCTGGGCTCGCCGTTGCGCCAAGACGAACACAAAATGGTCACTCAGGTGATCTCCACCGGTTCAGACCCCTATAGCGATCAAGTAGTGATTGATAAAGGGTCGGACAACGGGGTTTATGAAGGCCAGCCGGTTATCAGTGATAAAGGCGTGGTCGGGCAGGTGGTGGCGGTGGCTAAAATGACCAGCCGCGTCCTGCTGATCTGTGATGCTTCCCATGCGTTGCCGATCCAGGTATTGCGCAATGATATCCGGGTGATTGCCGCAGGCAGTGGCTGTACGGATGACCTGCAGCTGGAACATTTGCCGGGCAATACCGATATCCGCGTCGGGGATGTGCTGGTCACCTCCGGTTTGGGTGGTCGCTTCCCTGAAGGGTATCCGGTAGCTGTGGTGTCCTCGGTAAAAGTGGATAACCAACGCGCCTATACCGTGATCCAGGCGCGGCCAACCGCTGGTCTGCAACGCTTGCGCTATCTGTTGTTACTATGGGGTGCCGATCGCAACGGCACCATGCCGCTGCCGCCGGAAGAAGTCCATCGCGTTGCCAATGAACGCCTGATGCAGATGATGCCGCAGGTATTGCCACCGGCTGATGCCATGGGCCCACCGGCTCCGCTGCCCGCTCCCGCTACCGGTACCGTTCAGCCGCCACCGGTGGGGACAACCCGATGAATCGCTATCGCAGCAACGGGCGCTGGATTATCTGGCTGTCATTCCTGGTGGCATTAGTGCTGCAAATCATGCCGTGGCCGGAGCAAATCTACATGTTTCGGCCATCCTGGCTGCTGCTGATCCTCACTTACTGGGTGATGGCGTTACCCCATCGGGTTAACGTCGGCACCGGCTTTATCCTGGGGCTGATCATGGATCTGATCCTGGGTTCCACGCTCGGCGTACGTGCGCTGGCCATGGGCATCATCGCCTATCTCGTCGCGTTCAAATTCCAATTATTCCGCAATATGGCACTGTGGCAGCAAGCGCTGATCGTTGTGCTGCTATCATTGGCCATGGACGTGGTGGTGTTCTGGGCGGAGTTTTTAGTGATCAACGTCTCTTTCCGCCCCGAGGTGTTCTGGAGTAGTGTGGTCAACGGCGTGCTTTGGCCGTGGTTATTCCTGCTGATGCGTAAGATCCGCCGTCAGTTTGCCGTACAATGAGGTTATAACGATGTTTTCGCTCTATCTTGCTTCCGGTTCCCCCCGTCGTCATGAACTGCTGACTCTGCTCGGCGTACCGTTCGAAGTCATTCTGACGCATACTGAAGAGCAGCGGCAGGAAGGGGAAGCGGCGGAAAATTACGTTCGCCGTCTGGCGCAGGATAAGGCCAGGGCGGGTGTATCCCTGGCGCAACAGGATTGGCCTGTGCTGGGGGCAGATACTATCGTGGTGTTGAACGGCCAGGTGTTGGAAAAACCACGGGATGAAGAGCATGCGGCGCAGATGCTGGCAGCCTTGTCCGGCAAACAGCATCAGGTGATGACCGCCGTGGCGATCGCCGATAAACAGGGCGTTTTATGCCAGTTGGTGGTCACCGACGTGACCTTCCGCAACCTGTCACCACAGGATATCTGCGACTATATCGCCACGGGCGAACCGATGGATAAAGCGGGCGCTTACGGAATTCAAGGCAAGGGTGGTTGTTTCGTCAGAACGATAACCGGAAGTTATCATGCGGTGATGGGGTTGCCGCTGGTCGAAACACATGAGCTGCTCAGTCATTTTGTCGCATTACGAGAGGTAAGAACCGGTTGATGCCACCACTAGATTTCCCGTCGCCGCCATAGCGTGAGCACAGGAAAGATAAGGGGCAGGCGCTACACCGGCTCTGAGGAGAAAGCATGACAGCTGAGCTACTGGTAAATATTACGCCGTCGGAAACGCGGGTTGCCTATATTGACGGCGGCATTCTGCAAGAGATCCATATTGAGCGCGAAGCCAAGCGTGGCATCGTGGGCAATATCTACAAAGGGCGTGTCAGCCGCGTGTTACCCGGCATGCAGGCGGCCTTTGTCGATATTGGCCTGGATAAAGCGGCCTTCCTGCACGCCTCCGATATCATGCCGCACACCGAGTGTGTTGCCGGTGATGAACAAAAGAATTTCTCCGTGCGTGATATCGCCGAACTGGTACGTCAGGGGCAGGACCTGATGGTTCAGGTGGTAAAAGATCCGCTTGGCACCAAGGGCGCACGCCTCACTACCGATATCACTCTACCTTCGCGCTACCTGGTCTTTATGCCGGGCGCAGCACACGTGGGGGTTTCCCAACGCATTGAAAGCGAAGCCGAACGCGAGCGTCTTAAGCGCGCCGTGGCGGGATATTGCGACGATCTGGGCGGCTTTATCATCCGCACCGCGGCGGAAGGGATCGGCGAAGAAGAGCTGGCGCAGGATGCCGCCTTCCTCAAGCGCTTGTGGACCAAGGTCATGGAGCGCAAAAAGCGTAACCAGACCAAGTACAAACTGTATGGCGAACTGGCGTTGGCGCACCGTATCCTGCGCGACTTTGCCGGGGCGGCGCTGGATCGTATCCGCGTCGATTCACGCCTGACGCATGACCAACTGGTGGAATTTACCGGCGAGTACATCCCGGATATCACCAATAAGCTGGAGCTGTATACCGGCAGCCAGCCGATCTTCGATCTGTACGACGTCGAGAACGAGATCCAGCGCGCGCTGGAGCGCAAGGTTGAATTGAAGTCCGGCGGTTACCTGATCATCGATCAAACCGAAGCCATGACCACCGTGGATATCAACACCGGGGCCTTTGTTGGCCACCGCAATCTTGATGAGACCATCTTCAATACCAACATCGAAGCGACGCAGGCCATTGCCCGCCAACTGCGGCTGCGCAACCTGGGCGGCATCATCATCATTGATTTTATCGATATGAACAATGATGAACACCGCCGCCGGGTATTGCACTCGTTGGAGCTGGCGCTGAGTAAAGATCGGGTAAAAACCACAATCAACGGTTTCTCTCAGCTAGGATTAGTGGAGATGACGCGTAAACGCACGCGTGAAAGTATTGAGCATGTGCTGTGTAACGACTGCCCGACCTGCCAAGGGCGCGGAACGGTGAAAACGGTGGAAACCGTCTGCTATGAGATTATGCGTGAGATCGTGCGCGTGCATCATGCTTACGATTCCGATCGTTTCCTGGTCTATGCATCTGCGGCCGTGGGTGAAGCGCTGAAAAGTGAAGAGTCACACGCGCTGGCGGAAGTGGAAATTTTCGTTGGTAAACAGGTCAAGGTGCAGATCGAACCTTTATACAGCCAGGAACAGTTTGACGTTGTGATGATGTAATACCCCTCACCCCAACCCTCTCCCATGGGGAGAGGGAGCTGGTACGGTGTCGTGGTTAAGTATGGTGTTCTTGATGTGGCTTAATAATCTGTGATGGTCAGGTAAATTTCTGCAACTGATAACGAACTCGATCGGTCCCCTCTCCCTGTGGGAGAGGGTTAGGGTGAGGGGCACAAGCGTTAGGTTATATATTTGGTCATTAAGGAGAAATGCGTGAGGCGACTGCCCGGGATCCTGTTAGCCACAGGCGCCATTTTGATAGTTGTTGTGGCGTTGCTGATCAGCGGGTTGCGTCTGGTGCTGCCTGAGCTTAACCACTATCGCCCGCAATTGCTGGAGAAGGTGCAGGCGATCGCCGGGGTGCCCGTCGAAGCCGACTATGTCCAGGGCAGTTGGGAAACCTTTGGCCCAACGCTGGAAGCCCGCAACATCCGTTTGGCCCTGCCAAAAAGCACGATCCAGATCGAGCGCGTCACGCTGGCGCTGGACGTGTGGCAATCCCTGCTGCATTGGCGCTGGCAGTTCCGCGATCTCACCTTCTATCAACTGCAGCTCGATCTTAACACGACGCTCGGGGGTGAAGGCAGTAATGGAAATGGCCTTACCCCGAACGGGGTCAGCGATCTGTTCCTGTATCAATTGGATCACTTTGATCTGCGCAACAGCCGCCTCTCGTTCCTTACCCCATCAGGCTCGCGTGCTGAATTCCACATCCCGCAAATGACCTGGCTCAACAGCCAAAACCGCCACCGCGCAGAAGGTCAAATCAGCCTGACCAGCCTGAATGGCCAGCACGGTGCGGTCCAGCTACGCCTGGATCTGCGGGATGAGCAGGGGTTGCTCAACACCGGCACCATTTATATGCAGGCCGATGAGATCGACATGAAGCCCTGGTTCAGCCGCTGGCTGCAAACCAATACCGGTCTCGAAAGCGCCGATTTCAGCCTGGCCGCCTGGCTCAATATCAAGAATGGTGCAATCTACAGCGGTAATGCCCTGCTTAATAAAGGCACCGCCAGTTGGTCGGCGGGTGGCGATCAACACCGGCTGGACGTCGATAATCTGGCGCTGGCACTGAGCCGTGAGGGCAACGGCTGGCAGGTGCATGTGCCAGCCCTGAACCTGAAAACCGATGGCCAAGCCTGGGCACCGGGAACCCTTACTGCGCTGTGGTTGCCGGAAAATACCCAATTTATCGGGCCAAACCAGAGTGAAGAACTGCGTATCCGCGCTACCGGCATCCAGCTGGAACGGTTGGAAGCGTTACTGCCTACTTTCTCGTTCCTCAGCCCGGAAGTGCTGGAGCACTGGAAAGACTTACAACCTCGCGGCATGCTCAGGGCGTTGGCGCTGGATATCCCGCTGCAACAGCCGGAAAAAACCCGTTTTCAGGCGTGGTGGCAGGATCTGAGCTGGCAACACTGGAAATTGTTGCCGGGCGTCGATCACTTTTCCGGCGCGTTAACCGGGGGCGTGGAAAACGGCCGTCTGACGCTGGGGCTGAACAACAGCACGCTGCCTTATGGCGATATGTTCCGGGCACCGTTGGAGATCGGCCGTGCGAGCGGGGCGTTGACCTGGCAAAACAACGCTCAAGGCTGGCAATTGGCAAGTCAAAGTCTGGATGTACAGGCCAAATCCCTGTGGATTAACGGTGATTTCCGCTATCAGCAACCGGCCAATGGCGAGCCTTGGCTGGATATTCTGGCTGGCATCCGTTTGTATGATGCCGGCGATGCCTGGCGTTATTTCCCTGAACCGCTGATGGGTAAACATTTGGTGGATTACCTCAGCGAAGCGATCCTGGGTGGGCAGGTTGATAATGCTTCCCTGATTTATGCGGGCGATCCACAGCACTTCCCGTATGAGAAGAACGAAGGGCAGTTTCAGGTGTTTGTCCCACTACGCCACGCTACCTTCCAGTTCCAGCCGGAATGGCCAGCGCTGGACGATCTGGCGATCGACCTCGACTTTGCCAACAATGGCCTGTGGATGAATGCGCCGCAAACCAAACTGGGCAATGCGACGGGCAGAAACATTAGCGCCGTCATTCCGGACTATAGCAAACAACGCCTGTTGATTGATGCCGACGTTGCGGGTACCGGGCAAGCTATCCACGACTATTTCATGCAGACCCCACTGGATGACTCTGTCGGGGCGGCATTAGATGAGCTGCAGGTGGGTGGCAATGTAAGTGGGCGCTTACATCTGAATATTCCGTTGGACGGTGAGCTTGTTAACGCCAGCGGTGAAGTGACGCTGAATAACAACTCGCTGTTGGTCAAGCCGCTGGAGAGCCAGCTAGAGAGAGTGAGCGGCAAGTTCCGTTTCGACAACGGCAACCTGCAGAGCGATACCCTGACGGCCAACTGGTTTGGGCAGCCGCTGACGGTCAACTTCGATACGCTGGAAGGCAAACAGGATTATAAGGTTAACGTTGGGCTGAAAGGCGATTGGCAACCGGCCAAGGTTGAAGGCCTGCCGCCAGAGTTTGCCAAAAAGCTGGCAGGCAGCGCGGCCTGGCAGGGTAAAGTGGCGATCAACCTGCCGCATAAAGGCGAGCCGAACTATGAGATAGGTGTGAATGCCGATCTGAAAAAAGTAAGCAGTCACTTACCTTCTCCCCTGAATAAAGCCGCAGGGGAAGCGTTACCGGTTAGCGTAAAAGTGAATGGCGGCCTGCAAGGATTTATGCTCAATGGCAGTGCGGGCAAGCAAAACCACTTCAACAGCGAATGGCTGCTGGCCAAACAGCAGGTGACGCTGGCACGTGCCGCCTGGAAAACCGGTGGTTTCGCTACCCCAACGTTACCCAAAGATAAATCCCTGGTGCTCAATCTGCCCGCGCTGGATGGCGAGCAATGGCTGGGGCTATTGGCACCGGCGATGAAGCAAAGCAGCGGTGCAGGCAAGGTGGGCAACTTTGTGTTCCCAACCAGCGTAACGCTCGAAACCCCACAGCTGACGCTGGGCGGACAGGCGTGGCATAACCTTCAGCTGGCGGTCGTGCAGCAGTTGGCGGGAACGACCGTTACCGCCAAGGGTAAAGAGATTGATGGTAGCCTGTCGATGCCGGATAAGGGCGTGTGGCGCGCGGATCTCGGCTATCTTTACTACAACCCGCAGTTTGCCAGCGGCGACGGTAGTGCTGGCGGAACCAACCCGTTGGACTCGAAGGAGCGGATCTCGTTCCAGGATTGGCCTTCGCTGATGTTGCGTTGTAAATCCTGCTGGATGATGGGGCAAAATCTTGGCACGGTTGAGGCCGATCTCAAACGTGAGGGTGACTCGCTGGTGCTAAGCCATGGCTTGGTGGACACCGGCTATGGCCGTATGAGTGCCACCGGCCTGTGGAAACAGAACGCTCAGGAAGAGCGCAGTGCGTTAAAGGGCAAACTGCTGGGCAGCAAAATCGATCGTACCGCCAGTTTCTTCGGCGTGATCATTCCATTAAAAGACGCACCCTACGATATCGATTTTGATCTGCACTGGCATGGGCAGCCATGGAAACCGCAGATCAACACGCTCAATGGCACCATGAAGGTCGATCTGGGCAAAGGCGAGATTGATAACGTCGGTGGTGGCCGGGCTGGGCAGTTGTTACGCCTGGTCAGCTTTGATGCCCTGCTGCGTAAATTACAGTTCGACTTCCGTGATACTTTCGGTAATGGATTTTACTTTGACTCCATACGCGGCACTATCTGGGCGAAAGATGGCATAATGCATACAGATAACTTTTTGGTGGATGGGCTGGCGGCGGATATCGCCATGAGCGGCCAGATCGACCTGGTGAAACGCCAGATTGATATGCAGGCCGTGATAGCGCCAGAGATCTCGGCGACAGTCGGCGTGGCGACCGCGTTTGTGATCAACCCGATTGTGGGGGCGGCGGTGTTTGCGGCCTCGAAAGTGCTGGGGCCGTTGTGGAGCAAGATCTCGTTTATCCGCTATGACATTACCGGTAGCCTGGACCACCCAAGTATTCATGAGGTGTTGCGTAAGCCAAAAGAGGATAAATCGCCATGAAAAATGCTAACGTTGCGTTATTACAGCTGTGTAGCGGTGAGCAGATACGGGACAACCTGGCCCAGATTGAGCAGCAGATCAAGCAGCTCAATCCCGGGATAAAACTGGTGATGACTCCGGAGAACGCCTTACTGTTTGCCAACTCGGCCGCCTACCGTGAACATGCGGAAACGGAGGGGCACGGGCCGCTGCAGCAGGCGGTACGTGATATGGCTCGCCGTTATGGGGTATGGTTGCTGGTTGGCTCTATGCCATTGATCAGCCGCGAAGATCCGACACGCATCACCACCAGCAGCCTACTGTTTGACGATCAGGGCGAAATCCGTGGCCGTTACGACAAACTGCACATGTTCGACGTGGATATCAATGATATCCATGCCCATTACCGCGAGTCGGATACCTATCAGCATGGCCAGCAATTAACGGTGGTCGATACGCCGGTTGGCCGCTTGGGCATGACGATATGCTACGACCTGCGCTTCCCTGGCCTGTATCAGGCGCTGCGTGCGCAAGGTGCGGAACTGATCTCGGTGCCCGCCGCATTTACCCGCGTGACCGGTGAGGCACACTGGGAGATTTTGCTGCGTGCCCGCGCTATCGAGAACCAGTGTGTGATCCTGGCTCCTGCGCAGGTAGGTCGTCACGGGGCCACCCGCCGCACCTGGGGACATTCCATGGTGGTAGACAGCTGGGGCAATGTGCTGGCAGAAAACCCCGACGCGGTCTCCGCGCTGAAAGTGCGCGTGGATACCGGCAAGTTGCATACCATCCGCAAACAGATGCCGGTGATGCAGCACAATCGATTCCAGCCGACGCTGATTGCGCCGGTTGAAAACTCCTCCAATAAAGAGTGAAAAAATTATGAGCCTGTCGTTTGTCAGTGAGCAGTTACTCGCTGTGAATAAGCTGAGTCATCAAGACCTGTTCTCCGTATTGGGTCAACTGGCCGAACGCCGCCTCGATTACGCCGACCTCTATTTTCAGTCCAGCTACCACGAAGCCTGGGTGATTGAGGACGGCATCATTAAAGATGGCTCGTACAATATCGACCAGGGCGTTGGCGTGCGCGCGGTCAGCGGTGAAAAGACCGGCTTTGCCTATGCGGACCAAATCACCCTGAACGCCCTGAACCAAAGTGCTCAGGCTGCTCGCAGCATTGTGCGTGACAGCGGCAATGGCAAAGTCCATACGCTGGGTGAGATCGGCTATCAGGCGCTGTATCCTTTACTCGATCCGCTGCAAAGCCTGCCGCGGGAAGAGAAGATCGCGCTGTTGCACCGGGTAGATAAGGTCGCGCGTGCTGAAGACAAGCGCGTACAGGAAGTAACGGCCAGCATCACCGGCGTGTATGAGCAGATACTGGTTGCGGCAACGGACGGCACTCTGGCGGCAGACGTTCGCCCACTGGTGCGTTTCTCCGTCAGCGTGCTGGTGGAAGAAGACGGCAAGCGTGAGCGCGGAGCCAGCGGTGGCGGTGGCCGTTTTGGCTATGACTACTTCCTGGAAGTGGTGGACGGTGAAGTACGTGCCGATGCTTTTGCCAAAGAAGCGGTGCGTATGGCGCTGGTCAACCTCTCTGCCGTGGCTGCCCCTGCGGGCACCATGCCTGTGGTACTAGGCGCGGGTTGGCCGGGAGTGTTGTTGCATGAAGCTGTCGGTCACGGGCTGGAAGGTGACTTCAACCGCCGTGGCACTTCAGTATTCAGTGGCCAGATGGGTCAACTGGTGGCTTCTGAGCTGTGCACCGTGGTGGATGATGGCACCTTGCAAGGCCGCCGTGGTTCACTGGCGATCGATGACGAAGGCGTGCCGGGCCAATACAACGTGCTGATCGAGAACGGCATCCTGAAAGGCTATATGCAAGATAAGCTCAACGCACGGCTGATGGGCGTAGCGCCTACCGGCAACGGCCGCCGCGAGTCTTATGCTCACCTGCCAATGCCGCGTATGACCAACACCTACATGCTGGCGGGCAAGTCGACGCCAGAAGATATTATCGCCAGCGTAGAATATGGCCTGTATGCGCCGAACTTTGGCGGTGGTCAGGTCGATATCACCTCCGGGAAATTTGTCTTCTCTACCTCTGAAGCCTATCTGATCGAAAATGGCCGCGTCACCAAACCGGTGAAGGGTGCCACGTTGATCGGTTCAGGTATTGAGGCGATGCAGCAGATTTCGATGGTGGGCAACGATCTGGCGCTGGATAAGGGCGTAGGCGTGTGCGGTAAAGAAGGGCAGAGCCTGCCTGTAGGGGTTGGCCAACCTACGCTGAAGCTGGATTCACTCACCGTGGGTGGCACGGCGTAATAAGCGCGGTTTAATGTATCAAGCCCTGACCCTCACGGGTTGGGGCCAAAGCTAATTTGTGAAACCGGATAAGACCAGCCTGGATTACGTGTCTGTATACTCCATATCCTGATGGGGTATGCCATCCTCAAGGTATTCGCCGGATACCGTTTTGAAACCGAATCCTTCATAGAATTTGACCAGGTGAGACTGTGCTGAGAGCTTTATCGCCTTGCCCGGTTCGTAACCGTGGATTAAGGACATCGTTTTTTCCATCAGCCTGACACCCAACTTCTGACCCCTGACGGAATCATCAACAATCACTCGCGTGATTTTGGCTGCATCCGGAGAATCATCCACATGCAGCACTCTCGCGTAGGCGACAAGCTTAGCGTCGCTGTATCCGGCAACGTGAAGGGTGCTATTAAGCAGATCCTGTCCATCAATATCCTGAAACGGGCACGTCTGCTCTACGACAAACACCGCCATGCGCAGCGCCAGAATATCATGCAACTGCTGCGCGCTGAGGCTGCTGCCCTTCAATGCCTGCCAGCTTATTTCCATCTTTAACCCTTACTTTGTTTGTTAACCATGAAATTACGGCCCTGGGCTGATGACGGCCGGAATGATGATAACAGCTAGTCATTCAGTCATAATATCACTCCATAACTTAATGAATATACTGAATTTTACTGTGCGATTAGCTGGATGAATCATGAAGTTTTCTGACAAAGAGGGTGAGTCTGGATCCTAGCAACCTCTCCAGACACATCATTGGGGATCGTTGGTGACAGCCGCTGCATTAGACAGCTGGGTCCCCTGATGATAGTAAAGTGCAATCATCAGTTGGCTAAGTTCCTTGAAATTAAATGGATCCAACGACGTCGCTTCTTTTATCTGGTTAAGCCGGTAGGTGAGCGTGTTGCGATGTACCCCAAGTTCCCTCGCAGCGTTTGCCAGTTCGGCATTGTGTGCGATATAGGTACTTAACGTGTTGAGCAGTATTTGACCCGTGCTCAGCATCAGTAATTTATCGATTCTCTGTTTGAAATAAAGGGTAAATGAGCTGCTTCTGGCTTCATTCAACAACCCGCTGAAGGCAAACTGTTGGCCGTTAATGACCCGCGGTTGTGGTAACGACTCCCGAGCATGTTCTATCATCTCTTTGATCATAAATACCGATTGGCGGAAAATCCCGGCAGAGCCAGACTCTACCCCAATGCCAATAGTGTAATGGCTCAGCTGAGTTTCCATAAAGGCGTTCATAGCTTTAACCGTGGCTTCGGTCTGTTCGATCGCGGTGATAATTAACAGGATCTCATCATTGCTGAGCAATATTACCCGTTGGGATTTTAAAATATGTGAGAGTTTATTGAGGATGTGATCGATGGTTTGCCCCAATAAATGCCCGCCGGTTTCAATATTGATCAATACCGGCAACAGGGGTTGTGACAGGTCGATCTCTTGCTGTACCAACTGGTGAAGTATTTCCTTACCTTTGTCAGTATCGCCCACTTCAAGATACTGTTTTAGCAACAGATCTCTGATGCGGTATTGCCAGTTCATTTCCCGGATAGCTAAAGACTGTTTGATCAACAGCTCTGCCGCCAGAATCGCCAGCTCGGCATAACGCGCAATCGCGGCAGGATTGCCACTGATACCTATCACCATAACGACCTGATCATCCACGATAATCGGATGATTGATACCGGGTTGCACATTTCTGTACCTGGCCGCCTGCTGAGCATTTTCTATCGTCATCCGCTGGCGGCTCTTTATCACCTCAAATGCCACTTCATGCCGTTCACCGATCCTATGTGGTTCGCCCGAAGCGATAATTACGCCCTGATGGTCAATAACATTAACATTATAATGGATAATACTCATCGCTCGTTTCACAATGGTATTAGCCAGCTCTAAGGTGATTAGCATACTCATACCTTTATGATATAAACCTCTATTGTAGTGAGGGAGGATAAATATAATATCGAATGTTTCTTGCCAATTTCACGGTAAGCTTATTGCCCCTTCAACAGATCTACCTATTAAACTTAATACAATTCAGGTAACTCAACGCGTAAGCCGATGTTTGCCATCCGACCCTCTCTTTGGCTGAGGGCCGGAAATATCTATTGCGCTAACTTAAGAGGCTACCTTTCCCGCTCAAACAGCATTGAGATCCCTTGCCCTCCACCGATACACATGGTGGCTAAACCGCTATTGACGCCACGGCGCTCCATCTCATACATCAGTTTTACAGCGATGATGGCACCGCTGGCCCCAACAGGATGCCCCAGCGCAATGGCTCCCCCGTTGACGTTCACTTTCGCCGGATCCAGCTCCAGATCGTTCATCACCGCCAATGATTGGGCGGCAAAGGCCTCATTAAGCTCAATAAGGTCGATATCGTGCACCGACATATTCAACTTTTGCATCAGTTTACGAGTTGCCGGAGCCGGGCCAAAGCCCATGATTTCTGCCTCACAACCTGCCACTGCCCAGCCTCGGATCACCATCCGGATGGGTAGCCCCAGTTTTTCAGCGTTGGCTCGGGTAGTGACAACCAACGCGGCGGCCCCATCATTGATACCTGATGACGTTGCTGCTGTGACCGTGCCGTCTTTTTTAAACGCCGGTTTCAACTGCGCATACTTTTCTTTCGGCGTATCCCTTGGGTGTTCATCGATGGCAAACAGACGGCTGCTCTTGCCTTCACGAACCTCCAGCGGCAGGATTTGCGAGGTAAAATGCCCCTCCTTGATGGCTGCCAAGGCTTTTTGCTGACTGCACCAGGCAAACTCGTCCATCGCCTCACGGCTGATGTTAAAACGCTCCGCGACGAACTCGGCGGTCATACCGTTGTGATAAGGTCCTTCCGGCCAGGTCAAGATAGAGACGATGCCGTCTTCCAGCTCTCCGTGCCCAAGGCGATAACCATAACGAGCCTTGCGAATATAGTGGGGCAGTTGGGTCATATTCTCTGTCCCACAGGCGACGGCGATTTCGGCGTTACCGGTTTGCAGTTCCAACATGCAATCGACAATCGCTTGCAGACCCGAACCGCATTGGCGGTTCACCGAATAGGACGTCGTTTCGTTCGGTAACCCCGCGCGCAGCTGGCAAATACGGGCGATAAAACCACTCTCCGCGATTTGCCCTACGTTACCTACCACCACCTCATCAATTTGTGCGGGTTGCAGCCCGGCACGGGCCACGGCCTCACGGATCACCGCTGCGCCCAAATCATGCTGGTGCGTATCTTTAAAGCTACCGCCCATGGTACCGATCGCCGTGCGTACGCCGCTGACGACGACAATGTCATTTGCATTTTTCATTCTATTCTCCTTACAGCACCATGCCGCCGCCGACGTTGATCACTTCGCCATTGATATAGCGTGCCTCGTCGGAAGCCAGGAAGGCGACACAATGGCCGACATCAACCGGATCGCCAGCGAAACCTGCGGGAATTTTGCCGATCATGATGTCCCATACTTTTTCCGGCACCCCACGAGTCATATCGGTTTCGATAAACCCTGGGCAGATGGCGTTCACGGTAACCCCTTTTTTTGCCAGCTCCCGGCAGGCCGTTTTGGTCAGGCCGATCACCCCGGCTTTTGAAGCGGCATAGTTGGCTTGCCCAACATTGCCTAACCAGCTGGCCGAAGAGATATTGATGATCCGCCCGCTGGCACGTTCACGCATGCGTACGGCGGCTTCCTGCATGCAGTGGAAGGTCCCTTTCAGGTTGATATCCATCACCAGATCCCAATTCTCTTCCGTTAGCTTGTGTAACATGGCATCACGGTTAATCCCGGCGTTATTGACCAGAATATCTATCGGCCCCAGCTGCTGCTCAGCCGCAATAAATAACTGGTTAACCTCTTCGCGGTTGGCAATATTACAGGCGATGAAAATGGCTTTATGGCCCGCGCTCACCAATTCGGCGGCAGTTTTATTGCCACCTTCCTGGTCGACATCACAAATGACTATCGCGGCCCCTTTCTCAGCCAATACCTGGGCAATGCCTCGCCCAAGACCACGGCTGGCCCCGGTGACGATAGCCACTTTATTCGTTAAACACATAGGGTACTCCTTATCGTTTTAATTCCTGACCACGCTGAATTAGCGCAGAGATAACAAATATGTTTTTACTGTCTGGCCAGCATTTCCTTCAGGCCAAAAGGGGCGTCACAAAATAGTGCAGCATCCATCTGTTTTAATGAGGGGGAAATAAGTGGCATAAATTCCATTTGTTGCAGGATGTCCCGTTCAAGATCGACGCCAGGGGCGATTTCTATCAGCATCGGGCCCTGCGCCGTCAGTTCAAACACCGCTCGTTCCGTCACCAAATGCATTTTTTGTTTTTTCTGGCGGGCTATTTCGCCGTTATAGGAAATCTGGTTAATCGACCGCACCAGTTTTTTAACCGAGCCTTCCTGCAGGATAGTTAATTGCCCTTGCTGGAATGCCACCTCCAACCCCTTGGCGGTAAAGGTGGAGCAAAAAACCACGTGGTGTGCATTTTGGGTAATATCGATAAACCCTCCAGCCCCGGTACAGCGGTCCCCCATACGGGTGGCGTTGATATGCCCGTTGGCGTCCATCTCGCCCGCTCCCATATAGGTAATATCCACCCCCGCACCGTTGTAATAGAGCATCTGTTCCTGATGGTTAATCATGGCGGTCAGGTTTTTACCGATGCCAAAATCAACGCCACCGGCCTGTACGCCGCCGTAGATACCTGATTCAACGGTGATGGTGACCGCTTCGCTCACCCCCTCTTCATGGATGATGGTGCCAATAACATCGTTGGGAATACCGGTGCCCAGATTGATCACACAGTCCGGGGATAGGAATTGACAAGCGCGGCGGCCAATCACCTTGCGGATGTTCAGCGGCAGCGTTTCCACTTCGCTGGCAGGAGTCACCAGGTTGCCGCAATAGGCCGGGTCATAGAACCAGGAGGAGGTCTGACGATGGTCTTGCTCGGGGTCTTCACATACCACAATGGCATCAATAAAATTCCCCGGCACCACGATCTGTTTCGGGTGCAGGCTCCCTTTTTCCGCCAGATTTTTTACCTGGGCTATCACCTTGCCGCCAAAGCGTTTGGCCGCCAGCACCGCCTGCAGGATCTCCAGCTTCATGGCCTCTTCCTCACAGGTGAGGTTGCCAGCGGTATCCGCCGTAGTGCCACGAATGATCACCGTATCCAGCGGGAGTGCCGGATAGAAAAGATATTCCTCCTCGCGCAGGCTGACCACTTCCACCAAATCTGGCAGGGAGCGGGTCAACGCATTCATTTTGCCGCCTTCCAGGCGGGGATCGATAAAGGTACCCAGCCCTACTTTGGACAGGTAACCGGCCTGACCGGCCGCCATGGCCGTGTACAGATGGACAATCTGCCCCTGCGGTAAACAGAAGGCTTCGACCTCGTTGGCGGCAATCTTTTCCATCCACTTGGGGGCCAGCCCCCAGTGCGAACCAATAATGCGTTTTACCATCCCTGGGGGAGTAAAATGCTGATTGCCGCGCTCACGATTTGACTGCCCCGCAGAGTGAATATAGGTCAGCCCGTGCGGAGCTCCCGTTTCAGTAAAGCGCTTTTCCAGAGCTTTCAAGATCGACTCCGCGGCCCCGATCAATGTCATGCCGATGGTGCACAGGGTCGAGCCGTTATTCACTAACTCTGCGGCCTGCTGAGCCGAAATGACTTTATTTCTCATATTGCTACCTTACGTCTGTGCGGCGGTGCGCCATGGCACCGCGTTTAGGCTTTATTTCTCAATCACGCTATTCATTGCTGCCGGGGGGCATTGATTGGCCGGTTTATCTTTGCTGCCTGCGGGTTGTTTCACCCGTGCAGCCCCGATAATGGCAAGGGTTTGCAGCACGATGGCAAACCACAGGCCTGCGCTAGGTGACCCCGTTCTATCCTCCAGGAGACCGAACACATATGGCCCGAAGAACCCGCCGGTGATGCCAAGGCAAGCCAGTAATCCCAGCCCGCCAGCGAGCATAGGGCCGCTCATCAGCGTGGCTGGATAGGTAAAGATGATGGATTGCACGACGAAGAACATCGAGGCACCGATACAGAAGCCGATCAGCCCTAATACTGGGCCACCCAGCACGCCAATCAGGAAACCGACGGCCATCGACATAAAGCCGGACACCAGCATGATGCGTGAGCGGGAGGCGGTATTGGCATATTTGGGCAGGAAGAAGCCACCTAAGGCTGCTGCAATCCACGGAATGGCGGTTAGCAGGCCGAGCATCAGGGTGCTCATTTTGCCGTAGCTGTTGATAATGCTTGGCAGGAAATAGGTCAGGCTGTAGACGGAAATCTGATGGGTGAAATAAATCGCCACGATCAGCATGAAGGTCTTATTGGTAAACGCCGTTTTAAAGGAAAACTTCTGGTTCTTATCCACCCCAACCGGTTGCTCCGCGGCCAGCTTGTTTTCAATATACTCAATGTCGGTTTGGGTCAGCCATTTGGCATCGCGTGGTTTATTGGGGAGTACGGCATACACATAAAACGCCAGCAGCACCGCCGGGAGCCCTTCCACGATAAACATCCATTGCCAGCCGTGCAGTCCACCCAGGCCATCCAGCATGAGCAATGCGCCGCCCAATGGTGCCCCGACAATATTGGCGATACAGACACCGAGCAGGAACATGCCGACGGCTCTGGCGCGATCTTCACGGCCAAACCAGTAGGTAAGATACAGAATGATACCGGGGTACAACCCCGCTTCTGCCGCCCCTAGCAACAGGCGCATAACATAGAAAGAGGTGGGGCCGGTGACGAAGGCCATACCGGCGGAAATCACACCCCAGGTGAACATGATGCGGGTGATCCAGAAGCGGGCCCCGACCCGCGCCATGATCAGGTTGCTGGGGATCTCCATGGTGGAATAGGTCAGAAAGAACAGACCGGCTCCCAACCCGTAAGCGGTAGCGGAAAGCCCAAGATCGATGGACATCGAGGCTCGGGCAATGCCGATATTGGTTCTGTCGATAAAGCTGATGATATAAACAATGATCAGTAATGGCATCAGGTGTTTATATATTTTTGCATTCGTTATTGCCGCCTGGCTTTTCGATGCAATATCTAACGGCCGGTTTGACATGATAAGGACTCCTCCTCATGATGAGGCGATTAAACAGGGTAGAGCTGTTCTGTATTATTAGAGGTACAGGTGCTCTATTATTTTAATGATTGCGCTTCACGTTTCCTGACGTTGGCGCGTTTATTGGATAGCGCTTGTTTTTATATTGGTGGTGTCAATTTTTGTCGTAAAGCTAATTTGTCTATTTTGCCATTGGCATTTTTCGGTAATTCTGTTGTAAAGACGATCTTTGAGGGTATTTTAAATTTGGCAATTTTATTGGAGAGCCAATGAGTAATATTATCGCTCACCAAGGGTTTATTCCGGTGCGCCACAATAAAAGCGACGGCTTCTTCTCCGTAGATTTCGCTGCTGCTGGGAACTATGGCAATTTCCTTGACGCCAGGGTAATTCGAGATCAGGTTTTCCACTTCAATGCAGTATATTTTTTCACCGCCGCGGTTGATCATGTCCTTGCTGCGATCTTTGATATACAGGTAGTTATCCTGATCGAGGCAGGCTATATCGCCGGTGTAGAACCAGCCGTCGTGAAAGAACTGCTGATTGGCCGCCGGGTTCTTCCAGTACTGGCTCATGACCACTGGCCCTTTCAGCCATAGATGACCAATCTCACCGGCAGCAAGCACCTGGTGATTATCGTCGCGAATTTGGCAACTCAGGCCGGGAATGGGTAAGCCAGAACTGCCTATCTTATCGCTGCTGCGCACATCGACCGGGAAAATGCTGGCCGGTGAAGAGGTTTCTGTCAGCCCATAGATCGGCCTGATTTCCGTGGCTGGGAACAACTGCGCGAGCCTTTCGATAATGCCCACGTTCAAATGCCCGGCACCGCAAGCGATCATCCGCAAGCTGGCGTAGTTGCCCACCTGTGGATACTTTTCCGCTTCTTGCAACAGTAGGATAAACACCGTTGGCGAGCCATGCAGGAAGGTAATGTTATGGCTGCTGACGGTTTTCAAAATCTCTTCTGCATTGAATCTTTGCTGCAAATGCAACGTGCCGCCAAGGTGAATAAACAGGCAGAGCAGAGCCGACAGGCCGGTAATGTGGCAGATGGGGATCGGCAGGATGGCGCTGTCTTGTTCGGTTAACTTAAGAGCCTGTTGGTAAGCCGTGACAGCCGCAATAAAGTTACCGTGAGTGAGCGCTGCTCCTTTCGGGGAGCCAGTGGTGCCGGAAGTATAAATAATCGCGGCAATGTCATCCGCTACGATGGCGGCAGGCTCTACGGGGTGGATCACCTTTTGGTCATCTGCATTACTGAGCATCAGTTGCCAATCGGCCAGCGACACCACATGGCTTTGTTTCACGGGGTCCAGCGTCGCCATCCACGGCTGACTGTTGGGATCGTAAAAAACCGCCTTGGCATTAACACTGGACAGGATGATATGGCTGTCTTGCGATTTTAACTTGGTGCTTAACGGCACCACGATAATCCCTAGCGCCATTGCCGCATAAAACAGCGAGCAGAATTCAGGCCGGTTACCTAGGGCCAAGACGATCACATCGCCTTTGACGAGGTTAAAACTTTCTTTCAGGCAGGCGGAAGATAAATTAACGTTATGATTTAACTGATTATAACTGTATTTGTGGCCTTCAAAGAACAGGGCGGTATGCTCAGCCCGGCGGTTTACGCTCTGCTGTAAACTCTGATAGAGGTGTGTGATTTTTGCCTGCTGCATAGGTTGCCCCTTCACCGACATTTACTGATGGTGGTGAGTATAGGGAAAGGCAACGGTGCAAGAATGCGCAAAATTTCACATCTTTCTCCGGCAAACAGGGCTGACGCTTTGTATAAAATGCCAACCCGGGGAGGGCAAAAAAATAGATGTTATGACGTGCTGGTTAGCAAATGTTATCGAAAATGATAAAAATTATGATGAAAAAGGTGAGTTACGGGTTTTGCTTTTATGCAGATGCATAAAAACAGGGGGAGCGGATGACGCTCGGGCCAACCCCCATTGGTACCTACGCACCGTCATCACGTTGGGATTGATCACATAGGTAACCGCACAAGGATCCTGCACTGGCGGAGAAGAGCCCCCCTGAGCCTACTCATATCTATGGCCGAAAAACTCGAGCAGTTCGGCCACAAATCATACGTACTTAATTAACCGCCAGCCGCAAAGCCAAATTATGCGGATAGGGGTCAAAGTATTTTTGTGTCAGCAGATAGGTATCTGGGTATTCGCCCAGGTAATGCTTCAGCAGCGTCAACGGCGCGAGTATTGGCAGCAGCCCCTCGCGATAGTGGAGGATCACGTTATTCAGCTCGCCGCGCTGACGCGGGTTCAGCTGGTTACGAAAATACCCCTGAATGTGCATCAGCACGTTGGTGTGGTTCTTGCGCGAGGCGGGCTTTCTCAATATCGTCATCAGCTTTTCGCGATAAGCCACGAAGAATGCATCCAGGTCTTCCCACTCGTGCAACGAGGCGACAAACGGTCCAATTTCTCGGTAGCCTGATTGGTGGTGCGCCAGTAGCTGGAGTTTGTACCGGCTGTGGAAGTCCAGCAGCGCATGGCGGGTCAGGCCGTTGGCCTTCAGGGTGTTCAACTCGTGCAGGGCGAAGATGCGCTCGACAAAGTTTTCCCGTAGCACCGGGTCGTGCAGGCGGCCATCTTCTTCGACCGGTAACCACGGGTATTTCTCCAGCAGCGCCCTGGTAAAGACGCCCACGCCCTCTTTACGCCCGCGATTGCCTTTTTCATCGTACAACCGTACGCGTTCCATACCGCAGCTCGGCGATTTGGCGCAGACGATAAAGCCCGACAGTTCGTCCAGACGTGAGAGATAGGAATCCGTGAATTCGGCCATTTTCTCCGTCATATCGTCGTGTGGTGCTTGGCTGAAGTGCAGCCGGAAATCCCCTTCGGTGGTCTGAACCA
This sequence comes from Serratia sp. T13T92, assembly GCF_047530105.1. Classification (NCBI taxonomy): domain Bacteria; kingdom Pseudomonadati; phylum Pseudomonadota; class Gammaproteobacteria; order Enterobacterales; family Yersiniaceae; genus Serratia; species Serratia sp. T13T92. Next base: position 64,362 of record NZ_JBLJAK010000020.1, read on the forward strand.
GGCGCAGTGCCGGACGGGGAGAGGGCAGGCCGATGGCCATCTCCGGGCAGATGGGTTTGAAGGTCACCCACTGCGCCAGCCCGTCCATGACAAAGCTCATGCGTTTATGTCCGCCGTCAAACCGTACGGTCGAGCCGGTTAAACATCCGCTGATCCCAATGACGGGTTGCTTATTCATGTCGCGATCCTCTTACTGTTCTTTTCGGGTGAAGAAAAGCGTCACCTGACCGACAGTGATGCCGAATTTCTTCATCTCTGTTTTATTAAAAAGATGCGTGTCATCCTGCAGGTACATCCAGTCATCAAAGTGAAGCAGCCAGGTACTGCCATTGGCTTTCACGTTCATGCTGTAACGCCAGTTAAAGGCGTTGCCTTCCGCCACGCCACTGGCCACACCTTCAATATCGCCTGCGGTGCCCTCGTAGCGATTGGTACCGACGCGCCGGATATGCCACACCCGTTGCTGCTTCTCGCCATCGTCATAGACAAAGTGTTCATTTAGCGTCAGCGTGTCGCCGATGACGTTGCCAGTGATTTCCACGTGGAAGCGGCGCAGCTGTTTTCCGCTGCGGTCCTGTACCATGCCCCATGCCTCGGTTTTCCCCTGGAAGTAGTGGAAGATATCGAGCGGCGGTTGTTGATGCCGGTAGTCGCTGATGTCTGTGCTACAACCCACCAGAAGCATCATCAATGCCAGGCCAAGTGTCAGAATGCGTTTCATTTCTCACCTCCGATCAACTGCTGACGTAGTTCGGGATATTGCGTGCGTGGATCGAGCCAGATGGCCAGAAAGTTTGTACTGAAGGCTGCAGACTGGCTGGGGCCGAGCGGGGTAAAGCTTTTTTCTGCCGCCGAGGCGCGATACCAGAACTGCCCCTGCTTACCCTTGAGAACAAAGGTGAGCTGCGAGCCCGGCGTGACGTCCGGCCAGAGTGACTGGAGCATGCGCAGCCAGGCTTCGCTCTGTGGTTCGCGCTCCAGGATACCCTGCGCCTGCCACTGGTCACGGGTGGCTTCGACCAGTTGGTCGCGATCGATGTCGCGTTTGTAGGTAATAATCAGCGCCTGATCCTGCTCCGGCCCGTGATACCGACCATCCGGCGTGCTCAGTTGGGAGGTATAAACGGTAAACGGCCCCCATGTCAGGCTGGCATCACCCACTTTGCGCCAGTTTAACCAGTCGGCGGCATGGGCGACGGGCGAGATGGCCGCCAACCACAGCAACATCAGTAAAGAGGCTCTCAATGTCGCCTCCCCGTCAGAATATGGAACAACAGCATCAGAACCAGCCAACCCAGTGCCATCCAACTGACGACGATAAAGGTCGGCTCCCGGAAAGTCATGGCACCCAGACGTTCGCCAATCACATACGCTACGGGACCGCCAGCGGTTGCCAGCAAAGCCAACATCCACCGCGGCAGCGTGGTCGTGAGGGTCAAGTGGGTCCAGACGGTAGCGAACATCAGCCACAGCGCCATCATCCACACGGGCAACAGCGCGTCACTGTTAAAGCCGATCAGCCCCGTCAGCACCCAGAGAGCATCCAGACTGCAGCCCGCCGCGGCCAGCAGCAGGGCGTAAACACGGTGTGCAGGCGATAGCATCAGACAGGCCAGGATCGCCAGGGCGAGCCACAGAAACAGTCCTCGCTCGCGAAACAGCACTACCAGAGTCCAGTAGAGATCGAACGCGAGAGCCATCAGCACGACCTGCACAGAGCGGTTCATACGCGCTCTGCGGTCAGTTGCACCACGCTGATGGTGCGTGCGTTAAAACCGGCTTCGCAGTAGCCAAAGTAGTACAGCCACATACGGCGGAACCTTTCATCGAAACCGAGCTTTTCAATGTCCTGCCAGGCGTGCAGAAAACGTTGCCGCCAGTGCGTCAGCGTGCGGGCATAGTCTGGCCCCATATCGAACAGATTACGGACGACAAAATCGGTGTGACGCGTCATCAGTTCACTCATTGCCGTGATGCTCGGTAGGAACCCGCCGGGGAAGATGTAACGCTGGATAAAATCGACGCTTTTGCTGTAGTCGCGGTAGCGCTGATCCTGAATGGTGATGGCCTGAATCGCCATTTTGCCACCCGGGCGCAGGCGCGCCTGACAGGTGCGGAAGAAATCCGGCAGGTAGCGTTTACCCACGGCTTCAATCATCTCAACCGATACCAGTTTGTCGAATTGTCCGGTCAGGTCGCGGTAGTCGCACAGCAGAACCTGAACTCTGTCCTGTAATCCCGCGCGGGCAATCCGCTCTGTAGCCCAGACGTACTGCTCCCGCGACAGCGTCGTGGTAGTGACGCGGCAGCCGTAGTGACGGGCGGCGTATTCCGCCATTGCCCCCCAGCCAGTGCCGATTTCCAGCAGGTGATCGCCTGCGGTCAGCGCCAGTTGTTCGCACAGGCGTTCCATTTTTGCCTGCTGGGCTTGGGAGAGAGCCTGGTCGTCGGCGGTGAACAGCGCGCTGGAGTAGAGCAGATCTTCATCGAGAAAGTGCGCATAGAATTCGTTACCCAGATCGTAATGGGCGGAGATGTTTTCCCGCGCCTGTTTGCGGTAATTACGCCGCGTCCAGTGGCGAAGCCGCTCCATGGGATTGCTCAGCAGGCGAAAGCCACTTTCCAGCCTTCCCAGCACCTTGCCGTTGAGGGCCAGGATCTGCAAAAGCGGGGTTAACTGATGCGTCTCCCACTCACCCTCCATCCAGGATTCGGCCGCGGCGAGGCTGCCGCCGGTGAGCAGACGCCAGTAAACACCCGGCGCGAGGATCTGCACTTCAGCACGCAGCGCGGAAGACTCATCGCCAAAATGGAGGGTCTGCTGTCCTTCACGCACGGTGAGCGAGCCCTCGCGGATACCGCTCAGCAAACGAAAGAGTAGCCAGCGTGCGATACGGGCGTTACGAGGGATATCGGATTCAAGCGCAAAGGCAGGATCGGTCATGAGCGCTAACTCCTTCTAACGGGATGGTTGTACAACGGCACGCGTTTAAGCCACAGCCGTAACGCTTGCCAGTAAATCGCCAGGACGGTTTTCAGGGTCATCAGCGGTATGCGCAGCAATATCGATCTCAGGGTCGCGCGCGTTAGGTGCTCACGGCGAAGCGCGAGCGTGGCGTCGAACACCTTCGACTCCTGATGATTTTCGATATGCATATGCAGCGTTTTACCGGGGGCGTTGAAGCGCCAGTGATAGACCATATCCATCGGATTAAACGGGGAGACATGGAAGGCTTTCGGCTGCGGGCGAGCCGCTTGGCCATCCACTGCATAGTAATGGCGCTCGTTCCACGGGGTATTGCGCACTTCGGCCAGTACCCAGCGCAGGATGCCCGTATTGTCATAACAGTAATAGAGATTGATCGGATTAAAATGGAAGCCGAAATAACGAAGCTGGGTCAGGAGCATGACGCGGCCTTCGGGACGTTCCCCGGTCAGGGTTTGCAGCCTGTCGAGGGCGTTCTCTTTCAGCGGTGTGCCGAGTGGGTAATCCGCATCATGGAAGGCGGCAGCGGCAAAGCGATTACGGCGGATCCCCGCCGACGGCAGCGCATCCAGCTCGTCCAGATCGATCCAGGCCATAAACACGTTATAGCGAAAATGGTGTGATTTCGGCTGGAAGCGACGATGGCGTAACACACCATGGTAAAGGCAACTGTTCATCTTACAGGTCCTTCCCGGCAGCGATCCCTTTCACCACGTCCAGCGCGCTGCGTACCCCATCTTCGTGAAAACCGTTGTACCAGTAAGCTCCACAGAACCAGCTCCGTTGGTGACCGTTAATCTCGCCGCGGCGCGACTGGGCGCGCCAGCTTTTTGGGTTAAACATCGGGTGCTCGTAGACAAAGCGTTTCCAGACGTAGCGCTCGTCCACCGACGTTTCCGGGTTCAGGGTGACGCAGAACAGAGGGCTACCCTCAGGTAACCCTTGTAAGATATTCATGTTGTAGGTGACGCAGGCGCTGGCCTGGTCCCGTTCGCTCAGGCGATAGTTCCAGCTTGCCCAGGCACGCTCGCGCACCGGCAGCCAGCGTGGGTCGCTGTGCAAAACCACCTCGTTATGCTGCCAACCAATATCGCCCAGAACCTCGCTTTCCGCAGGAGTAGGATCAGCAAGCATCGCCAGCGCCTGTGAGGAATGGCAGGCGAAGATCACCTGGTCGAACGTGTGGCTCGACTGCGCAAGTTGGATTTCAACGCCGCCGTTGTGGCGGGTGACCTGCTGTACCGGTGCGTTGAGGTGCAGGGTCAGGCGGTCACCCAACTGGGTCAAAATGGCACGTACGTATTCGCGAGAACCGCCGGGCACCACATACCACTGCGGACGTTGGGTAACATCCAGCAGGCCGTGATGCTCAAAGAAGCGCAAAAACAGCGGAAGCGGGAAGCGGCGCATCTCCTGCAGCGACGAGGACCAGATGGCAGCCCCCATCGGCAGGATATAATGACGCGCGAAAAACGCGCTGAAGCCGTGCTGTTCGAGAAAAGTCTCCAGTGTGGCGTTTTCGTTAACGTCGCCCGCCAACGCCTCTTTTGCCAGGCGGTTGAAGCGCATGATATCTCGCAGAAGCCCCCAGAACGCCGGATTAACCAGGTTACGACGCTGTGCAAACAGCGAGGTGAGTGTGTGGCCGTTATACTCAAGCCCGCTTTGCGGATTATGTACGGAGAAGCTCATCTGCGTTTTTTGCCCGCTGATGCCCAGCTCGCTGAGCAGGCCCATAAAGCGCGGATAGGTACGGTCGTTGTAGACGATAAACCCAGTATCGATGGCATACTTCCCCTGCGGCGTGCTGACATCCACCGTGGCGGTATGCCCACCCACCGTGGGTTCCGCTTCGAAAAGCGTGACCTGATGATGTCCGGCCAGCCGCCAGGCACAGGTGAGCCCTGCGATACCGCTGCCGATAATGGCGATTTTCATTAGCGAACCATCCTGCGCAACAGCCTGCGCTGAAGGAAATTGGGGAGCCCTGAAAGCAGCTTCATGACCAAGCTGAATCCGGTGGGAAAGGCGATGTGCTTTTTCCCTTTCGCCAGCCCGCGACGGATCGCCTTCACGGCATCGTCGACGCTCACCTGGCCGGGCATGGCAAAATCATTTTTACGGGTCAGCGGCGTATCTACAAAGCCCGGTGAGACAACCGTGATGGCAATGCCTTTGGGCTCCCAGTCAAGACGCAGGCTATTGGCAAACCAGGTGAGGGCGGCTTTTGACGCGCCATACGCCTCTGCTCGTGGGAACGGCAGCCAGTGCGCCATCGAACTGACCAGCGCCACGCGACTTCCTGGAAGAAGCTGGGTCTGAAGTGCGGCCAGACAGTTCACTGGCCCCTGGAAGTTGGTACTCATCACACGTTCCACCAGAGCGGCATCCACCACACCCTGTTCCAGGTATTCGCAGGTTCCCGCACAAAGAACGATCAGGTTGGCAGTGCAATCTGCAAGCGCTAGATGGCAGGCCTCCCTGTCCGTCATATCGAACACGCGTAACGTGATATTAGGGCTGTACTGTTGCAGTGCTTCCAGCCTGGCCCGGTCTCGCCCGCAGGCAATGACTTGGCAGCCGTCATCGGCCCAGGACTTAGCGAGCCCGGCACCAATGCCGGAGCTTGCGCCGGTGATGAGGACAGTCATCATGAGCGCATTCTCCTTTTTACATTTCGCACCGCCCAGCCAAGCAGGGGAAGATGTTCGTAAATCATCTCCCCGGCATCGTAGTAATCACGCTGGCGAATAATAAGGTTGTCCTGAATATCTACAATTGAGCATCCTGCGAGGACTAGTGTTTCTCCCCCTGAAATCCGCGGGTGAGACCAATGCATTGCCCAAGTTACGGCAAAACGATGGCCTTCGCAGAGGGGGGTATCGATGGTAAAGCTGCAATGCTTTACGTTGGCCAATAGATGAGTGAAGTAACGCTGGATCGCCAAAAGACCCTGATGCTCACCAAACGGGTCGCTCAGCCTGGCATCAGCATGATAGATCTCCGCCAACGCAGATGGCGGCTGGTTATCCAGCTTGCTGTAGTAATCAACAAACCGGTTGATGATGGATGGCATAGAGCTCATGAGTCTCACCTGACAGTGAACAACGTAGCGTTATTGCATAGTTAAAACTTACACAATTATTGCTGTTTGTCCAACTTTGGAAGGGTGATAATTATTTTCTCAGTAGCTTCAACGTATTAAGTTTGCATGCTCATGCTGTTAACTGCACAACATGAGCATGCTTTATCTTTAACTTCCTTTGTAGGTAGAGTATCCATACTGGCTTAACAGCAGTGGGATGTGCAGTTTTTCATTGGTCTTGGTGACGGTGAACATCACCGGGATCTCAGGGAAGAACGACGTTTGCTGCTGTTGGTGGAAATAGTCACCGGTTTTGAAGGTCACTTTGTAAATGCCCGGCAGCATATCCTGGTCCTGTGGATAGAGAGATTTAATACGCCCGTCTTCGTCCGTTTTACCGCTAGCCAGCGTGACCCAGCTGTTTTGCTGCTCTTTTTCAAGCGTGACGGTAACATTCGGCGAGGGAATACCTGTCTGTTGGTTCAGAATATGGACGCTCAGCGTGCCAGATGGGGCACTGAATGCGGCAGGAGCCATTGCCAGAGAGGTTAACAGAATAAGACCGGTAGCTTTTTTCATCATGATTTCCTGTAGGGGTTAAAACAAACAGGAAAAAGGTAGCATCCCGGTGAAAAATAAATATTCAAACTTTTGTGATAATTAACGGAAGAACAACGTCAAAGTGTAATGACCTCAAGAGACATCACCTGTTGTTGCCACAGTTCAATCTGTTGTTTGCGGGCGGGGGTGAGTTTACCTGTCATGACAAGCAGCCATTTTCGTTCAGGAAACAGCTCCGGAGCCAGACTGGCAGGCGGAACAGGAAGGACATCAATGTGCTGTCCTTGACCCGTACGCCTGAGCGCTTCCAGCCAGATTTCGCACGGGTCTGACAGGTACCAGCCGGTGATCAGATAGTTATCCCCTGCCGCTTTTTTGTCCCTTTCGAGGCAAAATGAGGTGTAGGAAATGATAATGCCATCCAGGATCTCGCGCAGGGTCATCATCGCCGGAATATTAGCAGAGACTTTACTGCGCAGCGGACGCAGCACTTCCGTGACCAACTCCGGGCGAGGATATTCGCGGCCAGAAGCGTAAATCTGCTGGCGCAGCGATTCGATTTTTCCCTCTTTAAGCAACTGCAGCATTCTCTCTTGCAGAGTGTGCCAGTTGTTTGTCTGGCCTTCTGCAGGGCGAGCAAGCAGGGGTTTCACTTGGCTGATGGTTACCCCTTTTTTTACCCAGTCGAGAATTTTGAGCGCCTGCTGGACATCATCATCGCTGTACTGGCGATGCCCACCATCGGTGCGCATCGGTTTAAGCAGGCCGTAACGACGCTGCCAGGCGCGTAGTGTGGTTGCGTTTATTCCGCAAAGCCGGGCAAATTCGCCGATAGAGTAAGCCATGAGAGACATCCGATAACAAAGATCACTTTCAATATACTACGCATAATACCGGCTTGAATGAAGTGTCGGGCGTTTGCACGACACTTTACTCCCAACCGTGCCTCAAACCTCAACTTCACCAATTCTTTGCAACGCATCCACAATCAGATCCCAAAAGGCGGTTTCATCAAGCTTCACTGCCACCTGGGTATGGCAATCCGCCGGGGCCGGGAAGCGGAAGTCCGCGACCGTCATCCCCAGCGTCAGGGTACCGGTCAGCTCAATATCGATGGGCACCTTACGCACCGTCATCACGTTGGGGTTGATCACATAGGCGACCGCGCAGGGATCGTGTACCGGTGGCGAAGTGAAACCCTGCGCCTGCTTATACATATGGCCGAAGAACTCGAGCAGTTCGACAACAAATTTCGCAGGGCCGGTGCCAATGGTGGCGATGCGCGCGCTAACTTCTGGTGTGGCCAGCGCCTGATGCGTCAGATCCAACCCAACCATGGTTAACGGCCAGGGTTCGTTGAACACGATATGCGCGGCTTCCGGATCGATTTTGATATTGAATTCAGCCACTGCGCTCCAGTTACCCACGTGGTAACCGCCGCCCATCAGCACCACTTCCTTCACGCGTGTGGCAATGCGGGGTTCCTTGCGCACCGCCATGGCGATGTTGGTCAGTCCTGCGGTGGGCACCAGCGTTACGGTGCCTGGTGGGTGCGCCATGATGGTATCAATGATCAGATCGACGGCATGGATATCGGCCAGTTGTAGTGTGGGTTCCGGTAGGACTGGCCCATCGAGGCCCGATTCGCCGTGGATGTCGGGTGCGACTTCAATTTGCCGTACCAGCGGCCGCGAACAGCCAGCGGCAAAGGGTACGCCGGTGATGTTGGCAATGCGCGCCACGGCCAGCGCGTTCCGCGTGACCTTCTCCAGCGTCTGGTTGCCGACGACGGTGGTGACGGCCAGCAGTTCAATATCTGGGTTGCCCCATGCCAGCAGCATCGCGATCGCATCGTCATGCCCCGGGTCGCAGTCCAGTATGATTTTCTTCATGATTTTTCCTGATACAGGGGGATTTTTTCGAGCATAACCTAGAGGCGGGCAGAGGGGTATGAGCAGCGGGCCGTTTTGTTAATGTCATCAAAGGATTGGATTAATCTGCCCCTGAAGGGGCAGATTGCTGGCTTAGTCCTCCAGCTTCAGCACCGGCTCTCTCTTCAGCACTACGCGCAGCACGAAGTAATACACGATGCCGATCGCCAGCCAGCTAAGGCCGAGGATTTTGGCTTCGATATCCATCTCGTACAGCACAAAGGCGATGATCGACAGGCCGACCAGCGGGAACAACAGGTGTTTTACCCAGGCCTTGGACTTCTGGCGGATGATGTAGTGGTTAATCACCGACAGGTGCAGGATCAAAAAGCCCATCAGCGCCCCGAAGTTGACCAGCCGGCTCAGGTTGTCGATGCTGCCGTTGAAGTACAGCCCGGAACCGAGGGAGATCACCGCGACCAGCAGGGTGCTGACGTAAGGGGTTTTAAAGCGTGGATGCACCTTGGCCAGGATCTTCGGCAATTGGCGGTCACGCCCCATGGCGAACAGAATGCGGGAGATGGCGGCCTGCGCGACTAACGCATTGGCAATCCCCCAGGAGAGTGCTGTCGCCCAGATGGTGGCCTGCTTTAACCCGGAGCCGCCCGCCAGATTGGCGGTATCGTAGAACGCGGTATCCAGATTGGTAAAGTTTTGGCCTGCTGCCAGATCGGCGGCAATCCAGGTTTGCAGGATAAACAGCGACCCTACCAACAGCAGCGCATACAGCGAGGCTTTCCCTACGGCATCGGCTCCGCCTTTGCTCTCTTCGGACAGTGTTGAAATACCGTCAAAACCCAGAAACGACAGGACTGCAATCGACACCGCACCCATTACCAACGGCAGGCTGAATTTCTCGGCGTTGTAGAGCGGGTTCAACGTCAGGCCACCGGCACCTTCGCCGGAATAGAGCGCCGTCAGGCCCATCACCACAAAGATGGTCAAGATCACGATCTCTGCCACCAAGATGTAGCGATTGGCCTTGGCGGTAAACTGGATCCCCACCAGGTTGATCGCGCTGTTGATCACGATAAAGGTCACGATCCACGCCCAAGCGGGTACTTCTGGCAGGATCGGGCCGAGCGCGGCCGCGCTGACGATATACAGCAACGACGGCACCAGGATGTAATCGAGCAGGATCAGCCAGCCGGCAAAGAAGCCGACGGTTTCATGGATGCCGCGCTGGGCATAGGCATAGACCGAGCCGGAAACCGGGAAAGCGCGGGACATTGACCAGTAGCTCATGGCGGTGAAGAACATCGCCACCATGCCGATCAGATAGGCCAGCGCCACCATGCCCTGTGCGCCTTCCCACACGTAGCCAAACACGCCAAACGGCGCAATCGGTACCATAAAGATCATGCCGTAAATCACCAGATCTTTCAGGGTGAGGGTACGGTGTAGTTCCTGCTTATAACCAAATTGTTCTACAGACATGGCGCTATCCCTAATCCAGCTGGAGGTTTAACTGCTCGGCAACGCTGCGTGGCAGTGCGAAACGGCAGGTTTTCAGCGGATCGACCACCTGACAGATTTGCAGATCGCCGGTGATGCTCAGCAGATTGATGGCGTCGGCCAGCGAGACCTGGCTATAGTCCGCCACGAAGTGCGCCATATTGCGCGTTGCCAATTCGGCCGCCTCGTCCAGCGTTTTGGCGGATGCCAGGGTATATAGCGTATCGGCGGTGCTCATCATTGGGGTTGGCAACGCGCGGTTTTTGACTACGCTCAGGTTCACCACCACTTCGCCGGGAATTTCCAGCCCGCATACCGAGACTTCACCATCGCCCATTGCGGCATGAAGATCGCCGAGCGCAAACAGCGCACCGGGAACGTTAACCGGCAGCCACAGCGTGCAGCCTTCGGTGATGATTTTGCAGTCCATGTTGCCGCCGTGGGCATCTGGTGTACCGCAGGAGACCGGCTCTTCGGCCGGGGCAACGCCAATCACGCCGATCATCGGTTTTAACGGCCAACGCACGCCGCCGGGCAGTAGTGCGAAGCCGTCTTCCAGCGGCACTGTGCGGATCTGAGGTTGTTGAATCTCATCGCCAATGACGCCCAGGCCCGGTGCGGTGACCATGACTGCCTGATGGCTGGTTGGGGTGATACGTTTAATCTCTACCCGTAATACATCGCCGGGGTTCGCATCCTGCACGTAAACCGGCCCGGTAGCCGGGTTGATGCGGCTCCAGTCCAGTTCGGTGAAGGCGGCCTGTTCGGAGGCGATTTGATCCTCGAAGCAGTCACAGGTTTCAAAACAAACGTCGCTGCCGCTGGCAACGGTGGCCACAGGGGCGTTATCGCGCGACATGGCATATACCAGGTGCGTACGTGAGATCTTTTCCATGGTGATTCCTATAATGAATAATGAAGCCTGGTTTTTATTATTTATGGCAATAATGATAATGGGGCGAACCAGCGCCAATTCATCAATAAATCACACCCGCAGGGGCGTAAGCAAGCACGCGAAAGCGCTAGCAGAATGGGCACTTTGGTTGGATTGGCAGGATATGCTTCAAACAATTATCGCAGTGGTTTATTACCCGCAACTCTGGCGGGAATTTCCGCATAATCGATCTGTTAATCCGAATGAATACAGCAGAGTTCTCAGTAGAGAATAGGAATCAAATGAAGGTAAATACTTTCGATAATCAGCATTAATAAAATGAGTAACCGGTTTTATAGCAGTAAACGCTATATATCAGCTAGAGCAAACTTATTACCCTGGAGTGAACTCCAGGGATAAAGGGGAGCCTCAGCGATAGCCCTGATACACTTCCGCCACGCGTTTAAAGTATTCCGTCAGGTAATTGATACACACCTGTACCTTGAGCGGCAGCTTGTCCTTCTCGGTGTACAGTGCGTAAACCGGGCGGGGTTCTGAATGGTAGCGCTTGAACAGGATCTCAATCTCGCCGCGTTTGATCTCTTCGATGACCCACATCAGTGGCGCATAGGCAATCCCGGCCCCGGCCTTGAGCCAACGGATCATGGTTTGTGAATCGTTGGTCACGAAGCGCCCTTGCGGGGAAATACGCGTGCTGATGCCTTCGGGAGCCATCAATTCAAACTCACTGTCTGGCCGTACGCTGTATTCCAACCAGGAAAAATTCACCATATCCGCCGGTTTTTGCGGTGTCCCGTGTTGAGTCAGGTAGCTTTTGGCGGCGCAGACCACCATCGGCATCGAGCCCAGGCGTTTGGAAAACAGGCTGGAGTCCTGCAGTTCGCCGGTGCGGATCACCACGTCCAGGCCGTCGGCAATCAGATCTGGGGCCGGAATACCGGTGACCAGATTAACCGTCAAGCCAGGATATTCTTGCAGCATATCGGCAGTCATGGTCGCCAGGACGTTTTGCGCCATAGTGGAGGAACTGCCGATGCGCAGCGTACCGATGGGCGTGTTGTTCAACGCATAGAGCTGCTCATGGACCTCGGCGGCTTCCTGCAACATGCGGCGGCAGCCCTGATAGTAGATTTTACCGGCTTCGGTCAGGCCGATACTGCGCGTGCTGCGGTTAAGCAGCTTCACCTGTAGATCATTTTCCAGTTTGGACACTGTCTGGCTGATGGATGAAACGCTCATGTCGAGCTGGCGTGCTGCCGCGGTAAATGACCCACATTCAACGACTTTGGCAAACACGGACATCCGTTTTAGTCTTTCCATTGTTCACTCTGGCTTAAAAGTGATTTAGATCACAGATTATAGATGAGTTGATAGTAAGCAGGCTAATATAACGCGTCGGGTGTAAAGATCTTCTGAACGCTTGAGCGTGGTCAGCTATGCCGCGGTATACTGCCGTGGCCGCACGATCCCTCCGGTTATCCATACATTCCCTCTCGCGGAAGCCTGCTGTTAGCTTAACCCTTTTTCAGGTTTATGGCCTGGTCAACTACCAGATCATAACGTTTGGCGTCCGTGCGCTAGAATGTAAATGGAATGTGAAATCAGCAGGGAAAACCCCGGTGTAGTAAACAATTAAGGATAAAGTGATGAGTTTGCTTCCGGTTATGGTCATTTTTGGACTGTCGTTCCCACCGGTATTTTTTGAGCTGTTAGCGTCGTTGGCCCTGTTCTTCGTCATACGCCGCCTGTTGCAGCCGACCGGGATTTACGATTTTGTCTGGCATCCGGCGTTGTTCAATACCGCGCTGTATTGCTGTTTGTTTTATCTGATTTCGTGTCTTTTCGTTTGAGGCTGCTGTGAAAACTCTATCATTAAAAATACTCCGCATTGCCATCACCTTGCTGCTGGTCCTGCTGGCGGCCATCGCCGTGTTCAAGGCCTGGGCGTTTTACACCCAATCGCCGTGGACGCGTGATGCCAAATTCACCGCCGACGTGGTGGCGATTGCTCCTGACGTCAGCGGCTTGCTGACCGACGTGCCGATCACCGACAACCAGTTGGTGAAACAGGGCCAGATCCTGATGGTGATCGACCAGCCACGTTACCAACAGGCACTGGCCGAAGCCAACGCCGATGTGGCCTATTATCAGACGCTGGCGGCAGAGAAGAAGCGTGAAGCGGGCCGCCGTGTACGCTTGGGGATCCAGGCGATGTCACAAGAAGAGATCGACCAATCCAATAACGTGCTGCAAACCGTGCAGCATCAGTTGGCCAAGGCGATCGCCGTGCGCGATCTGGCGCAGCTGGATCTGGAACGGACCACGGTGCGAGCGCCAGCAGACGGTTGGGTCACCAACCTGAACGTCCACGCGGGGGAATTTATCACCCGTGGTTCTACTGCGGTGGCGCTGGTGAAGAAAAACAGTTTCTATGTCATCGCCTATCTGGAAGAAACCAAGCTTGAAGGGCTGAGCAAAGGCGATCGTGCCGAGATCACCCCGCTGGGCAGCAACCGCATTATGCACGGCACCGTCGATAGCCTGGCCGCGGCGGTGAATAACAGCAGCAGTACCCCAAACAGCAAGGGGCTGGCGTCGATCGACAGCAACCTGGAGTGGGTGCGTCTGGCACAGCGCGTACCGGTAAAAATCATCCTCGATGAGAAAGATCAGCAACACTCTTATCCGGCGGGCACCACTGCGACCGTGGTCATTACTGGCAAGAACGATCGTAGCATCGACAGCGGTTCGCCGTTTATCCGGCTGATGCATCGGTTGCGTGAGTTCGGCTAATGAACAGCCCAACCTTTCTGCGTCTGCGGTTTGCCTGCAAGCTCAGCTTTGCGATTGTCTTCGCCCTGTTTGTCGGTTTTCACCTTAATCTGGAAACCCCGCGCTGGTCGGTGCTGACGGCGGCCATTGTGGCTGCCGGCCCGGCCTTTGCCGCCGGGGGGGAACCTTTCTCAGGCGCGATCCGCTATCGTGGCTGGCTGCGTATTATCGGCACCTTTATCGGCTGTTTTGTCGGTTTACTGATTATCGTTACCTGCGCCCGTGCACCGGTGGTGATGCTGATGCTGTGCTGCGTCTGGCTGGGAGTCTGTACCTGGATCTCCTCGTTGGTGAAGGTCGAGAACTCCTACGCCTGGGGGCTGGCGGGCTACACGGCGCTGATTATCATCGTCACCTCCGCAGCCACTACAAACACCACAACCTCACTGTTGGACGCGCCACAGTTCGCCGTAGAGCGCTGTAGCGAGATTGTGCTCGGTATTCTCAGTGCGGTACTGGCCGATCTGCTGTTTTCCCCGCGTTCGATCAAACAGGATATCGATCGTGCGGTGGATAAGCTGCTGGTGGGGCAGTACAAGCTGATGCAGATGTGTATCAGCGATGCCGGGAAAGAGGATATCGACCGTGCCTGGAGCGATCTGGTAAAAAGCACCACCGCCATCAACGGGATGCGTAGCAACCTGATGTTGGAGTCGTCACGTTGGCAGCGGGTCAACAGCCGCTTGCATGCGCTGCATACGCTTTCGCTGACGTTGATCACCCAGGCCTGTGAAACCTACCTGATTTTGCTCAATCATCCGGATGCGGTGAAGGAAAATATCCGCGAGCTGCTGATGGTTCCGGCGGAAACCGCGCAAGAAGTGCATAAACGCCTGAAGCTGGTGCGCCAGGTGTTGGCAACCAATCGTAGCGATGAACATCTGCAAACGGTCACCGGCTGGGTGGGCGCGGCGACGCGCTATCTGCTGGTGGCAAAAGGCGTGCATACCAACAGCGGTATCAACGCGGTAGAAGACGAGATACTGGCCGGGGAAGTGGTGGTGAAGCGGCCGTCGGCGGAAGGCCACCATGCGATGATTAACGGGCTGCGAGCCTGGGCGGCGACCTCAATAGGTTGCCTGTTCTGGCTGTGGACCGGCTGGACGTCCGGCAGCGGCTGTATGGTGATGATCGCCGTCGTGACCGCATTGGCGATGCGCACGCCAAATCCAAAAATGATGGCGCTCGACTTCCTGCTGGGCGTGCTGGTGGCGTTGCCGCTCGGTGCGCTGTTTTATATGTTTATTCTGCCAGAGACCCAGCAAAGCATGTTCTTGCTGTGCCTGAGCCTGGGTATCATGTCCTTTGTCATCGGGATCGAAGTGCAGAAACGCCGTTTGGGATCGCTAGGTACCCTGGCGAGTACTATTAACATCATCGTGTTAAGCAATCCGATGAGTTTCCATGTCTCCTCGTTTATCGACAGCGCCATCGGCCAGATTATCGGCTGCTTTGTGGCGATGATCGTGCTGTTCCTGATCCGTGATACCTCACGTGAGCGCACCGGCCGCACGTTGATGAATCAGTTGGTCAGCAGCGCCGTTTCGGCGTTGACCACCAAGGCGGCGCGCCGTAAGGAAAACCATCTACCTGCGCTCTATCAGCGCCTGAACCAGCTGCTGATGATGTTCCCGAACGACATTGCCAAATACCGGCTGGCACTCAACCTGATTATTGCCCACCAGCGGATGCAGATGACCGAGATCCCGGAGCGGGAAGAGCTTTCGGTGTTCCACAAACAGATCCGCAGCACCGCCGACCACGTGGTCACCGCCAAGAACGATGTGAAGCGGGCTTACTACTACGATCGGTTACTCAAAGAGATGAATGAATATCAACAAAAGCTGGTGGATAACCTCGCTCCGCTTAGCGTCACCGGGCCGGTAAAACGCCTGGCTGATATGCTGCATCGCTACCGTCACGCGCTGATTGATTGATATCTTCACTTTCCCGCCAAAGGCTATACTGCATGGTTTACGTCCCCCGACGACGGGGGCTAAAATGTATGCAGGAAGGCCTCACAAACCATAATAATTCCGTATCAATCGCGGTTTTTGCTCGGGCGTCAGGCCTTTTGGATGCGAAATGGTTACATCTTGGTCATCTTTGATTCATTAATTTTTGCTATATATGCAGGGACGGTATGAATAAACGTACGCTTATTGCGATGTTGATTGCTTTGCTGGTGGCGGGGTTCAGTGCGCTGCAGGGGGAGGGCGATCGGGCACTGACCAACGATTCGACCCCGGCGGCAGAGAGTATTGAACAACTGACGCAGCAGCAGCGGGTGGTCAGCTATGTGCAACAGCACCAGCGCCTGCCTGATTACTACATCACCAAAAAACAGGCTCGTGAGCAGGGTTGGGATGCGCGTGACGGTAATCTGTGCAAGGTACTGCCGGGCAAGGCCATTGGTGGCGACCGTTTTTCCAACCGTGAAGGGCAGTTACCGACCGCCAACAACCGGGTATGGCGCGAAGCGGATATCAACTACCAATGCGGCCGACGCGGTGCCGATCGGCTGTTATATTCCAGTGACGGTCTGATTTATGTCACGCGCGACCATTATAAGAACTTCATGCGGATGGAGTGAGCCGATGGGAAAAATAGAGTTCGATTTTAACCAGATCGCGGACTTGCCAGCGTTCTATCGTCACTTTGCCGAGCGGTTTGCACTGGGTGAAGGATTTGGCGCCAACCTGGACGCGCTGTGGGACGTGGTGACCGGCGACATCAGCCTGCCGGTCGAGATTGAATTTCTCAATCTCAACGCCCGCAGCAAACGCCGCTTTGGTGCCATTATTCTGTTGTTTGAAGAAGCGGAGGAAGAGCTGGAGGGCAACCTGCGGTTCAATATCCGTGAAACGAGCAGCACAGCGACGCATCAGCGGGGATGAACGGGGTCCATCCCGCAGCGATGCCGCTGACGATCACTGTTGTGCCTCTGCCAGCTCTCGTAAGTACTGGAAGATTTGGCGGAATGATTTTGGCGGCTTGTTAGCGGCCTGCTCTTTCTGTGCGTTACGTATCAGGGCGCGCAACTGTTGGCGATCGGCCTGTGGATACAGATCCAGCACGGACGGGATCGCGTCATCACCTTCTGCTACCAGGCGATCGCGTAGCGCTTCCAGCTTGTGGAACAGCGAAACCTGTTGGTTATGGCGGTTCTTCAGCTTGTCGAGCGCGGTCTGGATCGGTTCGACATCACGAGCACGCAGCATTTTGCCGATCAGTTGGATCTGGCGGCGGCGGCCTTCTTTCTTGATCTTCTGCGCCAGTTCGATGGCGGCACGCAGATCTTCATCCAGCGGGATGCGTTCCAAGGCGTTTTTACCCAGTTCAACCAGTTCGGTTCCCAGGTCTTTCAGCGCTTCGGCATCACGTTTAATTTCACTCTTACTGACCCAGATAATCTCGTCATCGTCCTCGTTTTCGTTCTCCGGGACTTCGTCGAGCCAGTCTTCAGGCTGTTTGTTCATGGTAGGCTCCGTTAAAAAGAGGCTAATCCTAACAGGTTGCCGGCTTTATGCGAAATTCCACGCGGTTCCTGTTAGACTCAAAAGTACATCGGGCTGTGGCCAGCGGGCGCAGCCTGAAATTATTTTGGCGCGTTATTGCGCGCAAAACCATGCCGACACGGCACTTTTCTCAACGATTTTCTGATTAAGTATGGCCGATTGATGAAAGTAGTCACCCAAGTTGCAGAGCAGCGCAAAGCGCTGGAACAAGCCGTTTCACAGGCACTGGAGCTGGCACGCGCCGGTTCCGATGCGGCAGAAGTTGCCGTGAGCAAAACCACCGGTATCAGCGTCAGCACCCGCTTCGGCGAAGTGGAGAACGTCGAATTCAATAGCGACGGTGCGTTAGGCATTACCGTCTATTATCAAAACCGTAAAGGCAGTGCCTCTTCCACCGATCTTAATCCGGATGCCATTGCCCGCACCGTGCAGGCGGCGCTGGATATCGCTCGTTACACTTCACCAGATCCCCACGCTGGCCCGGCGGAAAAAGATCTGCTGGCATTTGATGCGCCGGATCTGGACCTGTTCCACCCCACCGAGCTGGATGCCGAACGCGGTATCGAGTTGGCAGCCCGGGCCGAGCAGGCTTCGCTGGCGGCCGACAAGCGGATTACCAATACCGAAGGCGGCAGCTTCAACAGCCATTACGGTATCAAGGTCTTCGGCAACAGCCACGGCATGCTGCAGAGCTATTGCTCCAGCCGTCACTCGCTCTCCAGCTGTGTGATCGCCGAACATGATGGCGATATGGAGCGGGATTACGCCTACACCATTGGCCGGGCGATGGGCGATATGGCCAGCCCTGAGTGGGTTGGTCAGGAATGTGCCCGCCGTACGCTGGCGCGTCTTTCCCCACGCAAGCTGTCAACCATGAAAGCGCCGGTGCTGTTCGCCTCAGAAGTGGCTACTGGTCTGTTTGGCCACCTGGTCGGGGCTATCAGCGGTAGCAGCGTTTATCGCAAATCCACCTTCCTGCTGGATTCGTTGGGTAAACAGATCCTGCCGGAGTGGATGACCATTGAAGAGCATCCGCACTTGCTGAAAGGGTTGGCCTCTACGCCGTTCGACAGCGAAGGCGTACGCACCCAGCGCCGGGACATCGTCAAAGACGGCGTGCTGGAAACCTGGCTGCTGACCAGCTACGCGGCGCGTAAACTGGGGCTGCATAGCACCGGCCACGCGGGCGGGATCCATAACTGGCGCATTGCCGGTCAGGGCGATGACTTTGCGGGCATGCTCAAACAGTTGGGCACCGGTCTGGTGGTCACCGAACTGATGGGGCAGGGCGTCAGCGGGATTACCGGCGATTACTCACGTGGGGCTTCTGGCTTCTGGGTAGAAAACGGTGAGATCCAGTATCCAGTCAGCGAGATCACCATTGCTGGCAATCTGAAAGATATGCTGCGCAATATCGTCAGCATCGGCAGCGATATCGAACTGCGCAGCAATATCCAGTGCGGTTCCGTGCTGCTGCCGGAAATGAAGATCGCAGGGCAGTAATTCCCCTCACCCCAACCCTCTCCCACAGGGAGAGGGAGCTGCTTCAGCGTTGTGGTCAGGTGTGGGACGGTTTCCCCGAGATTGGGTAACTGGCTCTGAGTGGTGTGCAGGGGCTAATTTGTAGCACGTTCCAGTCCCCTCTCCCTTTGGGAGAGGGTTAGGGTGAGGGGTATCTCGGCTCCTCCCAACTCCCCGCTTCAACCTTCCTTACAAATATCAGGTATCGGTTTTACCTTTCCATGCCTATGTTTATAACGGGTTAACTAAAACAATAACTGGAAGGTGAGCATGAAGAAGACATTGAAAGTATTGGCAGCACTGACGCTGCTGGGAGCCAGTTCATGGGTGATGGCAGCCGAACTGGCCGATGACATGGATACCCTGGCCGCCAATTACAAAATTGTATTGAAAACCGACTCCACCGATACCTTCAAGCAGAGCCTGCAGAATATGCGCGCTGCCGCCACGGATGCCCAGAAAGGCACACCGCCGAAGTTGGAAAGTAAAGCGCCAGACAGCCCGGAGATGAAGGAGTTTCGTCAAGGGCTGGCGACGCTGATCGGGCAGATCGATCAGTCAATGGCGCTGGCGAATCAGGGCAAGCTGGAGGACGCGCGCAAAGTGGCTGAGGGCTTCAAGCAAACCCGTGATGCCAATCATAAAAAATTCCGCTAAACGTCAGAACATCCTCGGTGACCGCCGATGGCGGTCATTGCTATCACCCCAGATAAGAAGATGGCGCCAGCCCTAGCACCCGACGGAACATCGCCGAAAAGGCCGCACTGCTCTCATAGCCTAACTCGATTGCTACCTGGGTAACGCTGTTGCCCGCCGCCAGGCGTGCAAGCGCCAATACCACACAGGCTCGTTGACGCCACTGCGAAAACGACATCCCGGTCTGCTTGCGGAAGAAGCGGCTAAAGGTGCGCAGGCTCATATACAGGCTGGCGGCCCAAAGCCCAGGTGGCGCGTGGGCGTCTGGCTGGCGTAAAAAGGCCTGGCACAGAGCGCTGAGCCGGGGATCTTCCGGCAGGGGAATATGCAGCGGCAATGCCTGCATCTGAGTAATCTCATGCAGCAGCAGCGCCACCAAGGCTCCATCCCGTCCTTCCTGTTGATACACCAGCGGCATATCAACGGCGGCCATCAGCAACTGACGCATCAGCGGGGTTACGCTCACCACTTGGCAGACCTCGGCGATGGGCGCGATCAGCGCGTCCGGCTCGATATACAGGCTGCGCGTGCTCACTCCCATCATCCTGACTTCATGTGCGACCTGCGGCGGGATCCATACGGCGCGCTGCGGTGGCACCACCCAATTTCCCTGCCGGGTAAATACCTGCATCACACCGGTAGCCCCATACAGCAACTGCGCGCGCCGGTGGCTATGCAAGGGCAACAGATAGTCCGGCGGATAGTCGGTGCCAATCGCTATCACCGCGCTTGGCGTGTGATCGAGGGAATCAATGGAGGTATTGCGCATAGCCTGCCTTATCATTTTGGCCGAAACGCAATAATAGTTGACCGATGATAGCATGCAAGCCATAACGTGGCCGCCTATCCTGCTGGCTTACCAACGACATTGAGGAGTTGCAGGGGGATGGCTGATATTTTACTGGTGCTGTTTACCGGCTTTTTGACCGGCATGACCACCATTCTGTTTGGTTTTGGCGGTGGCTTTGTGGTGGTGCCCTTCGTCTATCATGTGGTTTCCGCCTCCGGTAATCATGCCGATCAGGCGATGCATATTGCCGTGGCCACCTCGGCGGCGGTCATGATTTTAAACGCCAGCTATGCCAGCGTTACCCAGTGGCGCAGCGGCAATATCTTGCGTGAAACCATCACTCCGCTGATCTTTTATATCGGAGCGGGGGCAGTAATCGGTGCCTTTGCCGCGATGCAGCTTGCAGACACCACCATTCGCGGGCTGTTTATTCTCTATATGGTGGTGACCATTGCCGACTGTCTGCTGCGCAAAGGATTCTTGACCAAACCCGCCAAGACGGCGTTATCCAGGACGACGGTGTGGGTCGGTGGGCCATTAATTGGCGTGATTGCCGCTATGCTGGGGGTGGGGGGCAGCGTGATGACCGTTCCACTGTTACGCCGTCAGGGTTACGACATGAAGCACTGCGTCAGTGCGGCCAATCCGCTATCGATCCCGGTCGCGGTGGTGGCGACAGTCTTGTATAGCTATCTCGGTATGGGGAAGGTGAGCGGGCCGCACTATTTCGGCTATGTGAACCTGTTGATTTTAGGGTTACTGCTGGTGGCGGGTATCGCGGGGATCGTGTTTGCCAAACGGGTGTTGCCCCGCGTAGACGACAGGCTACACGCCAGAATTTACGTGTTGCTGCTGGTGGTAGTGCTGATTGCGATTTGCCTGTAAAGGCGCAAACAGGGCGGCTGAATGGCCGCCCGGAAACCTGACTTAGCGGTGATACTCGCCCGCAGCCTCAGGTTGATACAGCAATTCCAACACTTCAATGCGGGCTTCTTCGCCGTTTGGCAACTGCCAATTGATCTGTTTACCCACGTGCATTCCCAGCAGTGCTGCACCCAGAGGTGCCATCACCGACAGCTGTTCAGCGCTGTCTTTGAGAGAGGCAGGGTAAACCAGCGTGCGCACATGTTCTTCTGAAGTATGCAGATCGCGAAAACGTACGCGGCTGTTCATGGTGACGACGTGTGCAGGGATCTGCGATGCCGGCACAATGTCAGCGCGATCCAGTTCAGCGTTCAGAGCGGCGGCGACGTCAGTATTGGCAAAGGCTGGCTGTGCCAGTAGCGCATCCAGGCGTTCCGCATCCAGCTCATTAATGGTAATGGTTGGTTTGGTCATTCCACTCTCCAGTCCAATCAAAGGGCGCCCTTTCTGCGCCATAAATTCGGAAAACAACACAAAAGCAACACCCCCGCACCTTTGGGAGCGGGGGTGTGAAAAATGTCGGTTTGTCCTACTGATAGTAGGCTGTTAGGGCCGGAAAAGAAAGAGATCTCGATCACGAAGTTTTTTGCGCCGCGACACCAACTGGCAACTCTGCGTTGCAAACTCTTTTTGCAATCTCATTTACTTAGCGTAAAAACCCCCGATTTTGCGAAATGGATCCCCTGGCGTCACTTAATTTCCAGTTCGAACTGGAAAAAAACGCGCTACACAAGCAATGCCCCAAGAGTTAGGGTAAAGACATCAAAGAAAGCGGGTAAAGGTAAAGCGCTTTACCGTTAACGGATAAATAGCTGGATCCAGAGGTGACTGCAAAGTGAATGACGGAACTGCTTCGGTAAGTAACAGGGAACAGACTGACATCAGTGAGGCCGCAACGATTACCACTCAACTGTTGGCCGATATTACGGCCATGTTGGGTGAGGAGAATATTTACACCAATGCGGTGCAACAACAAATGTTGGAATCCCATATCCGTGCAATGGTGTTGCGCTCAATAACGGGTGAGCCCTTGCCGGAAGTTGATAAATCACTGTTTGATGAAATTTCTGCCGGATCGATGCAACTGGCAGAGCGAGTGGTAAATAAGTTTGCCACGCTACCGATTGAAGAGGCGTATCTGCTTTCGGTTCATTTTGAAGTGGCTAAAGATAACGACCAATAACGTTTGATTCATTAAAATTATTCAGGAGAAAAACCCCATGGGACAAATTACTGTAGTGATCGGCGATCGGCTGGGTAAAGGCCAGAAAGTGGGCCAAGGCGTTGAAAATGCAGGTGCCAAGGTGATTGTGATCCCTGGTATGGCGGCGGATATGAAACTGGGTGACGTGATGAAAGCAGAGAATGCGCAACTGGGCATTTCCTTCTGCGGCAGCGGCGGGGCTGGGGCGATCACCGCACAAACCAAATATGGTTATAAATCCAGATATGGTATGCGTTCAATCGAAGAAGGCGTGACGGCAATTAACGAAGGCTGCAACGTATTAGGCTTTGGCTTTATGGATAAAGAAGAATTAGGCCAGCGGCTAGTGGAAGCGTATGTCAAAAAATACGGCAATCCGTAATGAAAGAAACTTATACCACCTCGGTTAACGTGGAGGGCAAAGGCGATAGTAAAGCTAAAGCCTTTGCCGGTGCATTAGCTAATGTACAGGGCGTGATTTTAAAATCCACCAATAATGTTCTGCTGCGTATCGAACCGCAGGATGTCAAAATATTAAAGGCGGAAGAGAGAACCACTAAAGAAAAATTTCTTTTCTTCTTCCTGGCGCGTGAAAGAAAAAGCTATGCCGTTTCATTAGAAATAACCGTGAACGTGACGATCATCAATACCGAAAAGGTGGTCTTCACCCAGAAATAAAAACGTTATATCCGTCGTGTTTCAAGCTATAGCCGCTATGGCTGCGTCTTGGGATCCACTGGGCATGACATAAGAAGGATATTCTGATGTTTTTAATCATCTTATTTAAGTCGATTATTATCGGCGGGCTGGTTGGCGTCGGTGTAGGGGCCGGTGCCGCACGTATGTTCCACGCACCGACGACGCAGGGTATGGGAGCATTCCGTACCTTGGGTGAGCTGAATTCCTGCGAAGGCGATCCGGCTTCTCATTTCTCATTTGGTCTGGGCTTTTTCTTCAACGCCTGGGCGTCTTCTGTGGCGGCGGGGGCCTTCACGCAGGACGTTGACCATCGCATCATTCCTAACTGGGGCGCTGCAGCCCTGATGATCAAAAACCGCAACGTTGCGGAAACCATGCACGATCCAAAAAAGATGGCTATCGCGTGTGGGATCATCGGCATTTTGGTCGTGGCCTTCCTTAACACCACCGCTTCGGCAGTGCCTGCGGCCTTGCAGGTTACGGCCATCAAAGTCTTGGTTCCCGCGGCCAACCTGCTGGTGAACACCGTCATGCCGGTGATTTTCTGGCTGGCGGCGATTGAAGCGGGCAAACGTTCTGGCTTCTGGGGCACCATCTTCGGTGGTCTGGCGCAGTTGATCATGGGTAATGCCGTACCAGGTCTGGTGCTGGGTATCCTGATTGGCAAGGGCGTTGAAGAAAGCGGCTGGAACAAAGTCACCAAGATCATGATGGTGGCGATTGTGCTGCTGTTCGTGCTGAGCGGCTTCTTCCGCGGCTTTGATATGAAAGTTCTCGAATCCTTCAGCCTGGGCGTGCCTGGCTGGCTGGATGCCATTCATAACACCCTGAGCGGAAAATAAGGAGCTGAATGATGGAAGCACAAGCAGACAAAGGCTTCTGGTATGCCGACTGGTCGTTCCCGATTTTTGTTGGCCTGCTCTCGTCCGGCGTGTTCGCCGGGACACACATGTATTACCTGTATGGCATCGGCGCGTTTAACGAAGTGGCTTTCGTTTCCATGCTGCGTGCCGGGATGGACACCGGGGTTTACGGTGCGGTGGCGGCGTTCGGTGCCAGCTTCCTGTTCGCCCGTATTATCGAAGGTTCTCTGGTAGGGATCCTGGATATTGGCGGGGCGATCCAGACCGGGGTTGGCCTGGGTGTTCCTGCGCTGTTGCTGGGCGCGGGGATTGTTTTCCCGGTAGCCAACTTTGCCGCCTCGCTGGTCACTGGCCTGGTCATTGGCTTGGCGATTGGTTACCTGATTATCCTGGCGCGTAAATTTACCATCAATCAGAGCAACTCCACCTATGGGGCGGACGTGATGATGGGGGCGGGTAACTCTTCCGGGCGTTTCCTTGGGCCGTTGATCATCCTGTCTGCCATGGCCGCTTCGATCCCGATCGGTCTGGGATCCCTGCTGGGCGCGCTGTTGTTCTACATCTGGGGCAAGCCGATCACCGGCGGCGCGATCCTGGGGGCCATGATCTTGGGGGCATTCTTCCCGGTAGCCATTTCTTAATCAAGTCCCAAGCCCTGGGTTAACCACCCAGGGTTTGGCAAGGAGTAGCGAAGTATGTATGACCTAATCATCCGGCGCGCCAGGCTGGTGGACGACACACTGGCCGATGTGGCTATTGAGGCGGGTAAGATTGCCGTCGTCGGGCAGTTGGCGGCTGATGCCAGTGCCCACAAACAACTGGATCTGGCGGGGAACTACCGCCTGAGCGCTGGCTGGATCGACTCTCACGTACACTGTTATCCCTCTTCACCGATTTATCATGACGACCCCGATCTGGTGGGCGTGAGCAGTGGCGTCACCTCGGTGGTGGATGCTGGCAGCACCGGCACCGACGATATCGATGAATTCTATGCCCTGACGCGCAGCGCCAAAACCAACGTCTTTGCCTTCCTCAATATCTCTCGCATTGGTTTGCTAAGGCAGAATGAACTGGCCGATATGGCGGATATCAATAAGCAGCAGGTCAAACAGGCCATCGATGGCAAGCCGGGATTTATCATTGGTATCAAGGCGCGTATGAGCAGCAGCGTCGTGGGCCAGAACGGCACCAAACCGTTGGTATTGGCTAAAGAGATCCAACAGGAAAACCAGCAACTGCCGCTGATGGTGCATATTGGCAATAACCCGCCGGATCTGGACGAGATCGCCGATCTGCTGACCCAGGGCGACATCATCACTCACTGCTACAACGGTAAACCGAACCGCATTCTGACCCCGGCAGGTACGCTGCGCGAGTCGATCCAACGCGCGTTAAAACGTGGCGTGTTACTTGATGTAGGCCACGGCTCGGCCAGCTTCAGCTTTGAGGTTGCCCGCCAGGCCATTGCGCTGGGGATCTTCCCGCACACCATCAGTTCCGATATCTACTGCCGTAACCGTCTGGCTGGCCCCGTGCACAGCCTGGCGACGGTAATGTCCAAATTCTTTACCGTTGGGCTTTCTCTGGCGCAGGTCATTGGCTGTGTGACGGAAAATGCCGCTGCGGCGTTGCGCCTGACCACCAAGGGGCAGTTGAAACCCGGCTTTGATGCCGACCTGACCATTTTTGATCTTCGCCAGGGGCCGCAGGTGTTTGCCGACTCCGAAGGGGAGTCCGTGAATGGCGAACAACTGTTGGTACCGCTGGCTGCCGTGGTAGCCGGAGAAGTCCTATTAACCGATCAAGGAAAAGCCGCTCATGTCTTCAGTCTATGAAAAATATAACTTAAAGCAGGTGATCAATACTTCCGGTCGCATGACCATTCTCGGCGTTTCTACGCCACGCCAGGAGGTGATTGACGCCGTGGATTACGGCCTGAATCATTACTTTGAAATCAAGGATCTGGTCAACAAGACCGGCGCCTATATTGCTGGCCTGCTGAATGTGGAAGACGCGGTGATTGTTTCCTGCGCCTCTGCCGGTATTGCCCAGTCGGTGGCGGCGGTGATCGTCAAGGACAACGCCAACCTGTTGGTCAACCTGCATTCCGCTACGGTGAACGAGCCGCGCGAGATCGTGTTGCCGCGTGGCCATAACGTCAACTTTGGTGCGCCGGTGGATACCATGGTCGCCCTTGGCGGCGGTAAGGTGGTGGAAGCGGGTTATGCCAACGAATGCTCCCCTGAACAGATCGAAGCCAGCATCACCCCGCAGACTGCCGCCATCCTGTACGTCAAGTCTCACCACTGCGTGCAGAAAAGCATTCTCTCCGTCGAACAGGCAGCCGTGGTGGCACGTAAGCATAACCTGCCGCTGATCGTCGATGCCGCTGCTGAAGAAGATTTGATGTGTTACTACCAGATGGGGGCCGACCTGGTGATCTACAGCGGTGCCAAGGCCATCGAAGGGCCCACCAGCGGGCTGGTGATCGGCAAGAAGCAATACGTAGAGTGGGTGAAGCAGCAGTCAGGCGGTATTGGCCGGGCGATGAAAGTGGGCAAAGAGGGCATCCTTGGCCTGACGCAGGCTATTGAAAGCTACCTGACGTCGGAGAAAACCACTGGTGCGCAAATGGTAGAGCGCATGACGCCGTTTATCAGCCAACTGAATACCCTGAATGGCATCAGCGCCAAAACCGTCTGGGACAGCGCAGGGCGCGATATTGCCCGCGTTGAAATTACCTTTGATGAAGCGGTGTTGGGGATGTCGACTGTGGAAATCGTCCAGCGGCTGAAAACCGGTGATATCGCCATCTATTTCCGTGGCTACAAGGCCAACGAAGGCAAGATTGAGGTGGATGTCCGCAGCGTGAACGAGCAGCAGCTGATGACCGTCTTTACCTGTATTAAAAATCTGTTTACGGAGAACCAAGCATGAAGCTTAAGCCTAATTACTATAAAGACCGTGTTTGCCTCAACGTGCTGGCTGGCTCAAAAGCCAACGCGCAGGACATCTATAATGCGGCGCAGGGGCACGTGCTGGTGGGCGTTCTTTCCAAAAACTATCCAGACGTTGAGAGTGCCGTGACGGATATGTCACGTTATGCACGCCTGATCGAGAACGCGCTTTCCGTGGGCCTGGGGGCTGGCGATCCCAAGCAGTCGAATATGGTCAGCCTGATCTCCGAGCAAGTCCAACCCCAGCATGTTAACCAGGTATTCACCGGCGTCGGTGCCAGCCGTGCATTGCTGAAGCAAAACCAAACCGTGGTGAACGGCCTGGTCTCTCCGACCGGCCGCGTGGGCTGGGTGAAGATTTCCACCGGGCCGCTGAGTGCTCTGGCAGCGGATGGCATCGTGCCGGTAGAGACCGCGATTGCGTTGTTGAAAGATATGGGCGGCAGCTCGATTAAGTATTTCCCGATGGGTGGCCTGAAGCATCAGGACGAATATGAGTACGTGGCGAAAGCCTGTGCCGAGCATGACTTTATGCTGGAACCGACCGGGGGTATCGATCTGGAAAACTTCGAACCGATCCTGGAGATTGCGTTGAAAGCCGGTGTTAAGCAGGTGATCCCGCATATCTACAGCTCCATCATTGATTCCACCAGTGGCGATACTCGCCCGCAAGATGTCAAAACTCTGCTGGAGATCACCAAGCGGCTGGTGGGGTAAATCCGTTGCCCCTCACCCCAACCCTTATGTCTTGATCTTCTCCGCCTTAGCGGAGAAGATCCCCGACTGATCATCGGGAGATAGCCGGTGAGCTCCCCCTAACCCTAGTGCCTATGAGCCCGTGGGAGA
>NZ_JBLJAK010000021.1:0-91647 GCF_047530105.1 Serratia sp. T13T92
GGGGAAAGAATACGTGATGCTGTAAAAGACCGAGTATAGAAATTCGAGTAAAATTCGAGTAAATTCGAGTTATTGTAAATTTATATTTATAAATCAATAGCATAAAAAAAGACCGAGTACGATTCCTATACTCGGTCTAGGGAAAGGGCTCTTGGGAGAGAGCCGTGCGCTAAAAGTTGGCATTTATGCAAGGTTTGTTCAACCGTGCATTCTAAGAATAGTCCAAGGTTCAAGTTTTGCCAGCCCAGCGCACACAAGTGATAGTTACAAACAGAAATTAATTACGTACATCTCGTCACCACCCGTAAACTTTTGCATAAGTATCGGGTGGTTAGCTGATTAGTCAGCACACAATTTTTCTGCTCTTTCGCGAAAAGGTTGCACGCTCATTTTCTGGCCGGGGTGGTTGGCGTCATCCAACAGGATCACATCCAGCGATTGGGCACGCTGCTGCCCCGCTTTCACCTGTGCTTCTGCGGCTTCATTGAGCGGATATTGCATCAGGGTGCTGTTGTTGAGCACGAACAAGGCAGCCCCTTTACGGCATTGCAGCGTGACTTCCTCTTTGGTGAACGCCCACTGTTTGCCGTACTCCAGCTTCGTGACGTTAACCAGCTTATCTGCCGCCAGCGCGCTCGACGCCGTTGCCAGCAGCGCAATACCAAGAATTACAGATTTCATGTTTTTGGCCTTAAGTTGCGATTTAAATCGATTTTCCCGCAGTTTGGGGGCATCCGGCAAGGCGCAATGTCATACCGGTGCATAGGTTGCAAATAAACTCACCAACAGCAGCACCGCTGCGCCCAACGCCACCTCAAGCCAGCAGGCGATTACCACCCCGCGCTGTGCCAGATTGGGGGGGGTACGCATCGCAGGGACGATAACGTAACGGTTGGCCAATGCCACCATCACCATCAGTGCCACCAGCCCGACTTTGACTAACAGCAAACGCTGATAGGCGGAGCCGAGATCGACTGGCCAGCGTCCAAGGATAATCAGGCTGTTGATTATGCCCGTGACGATCACCAGCACCACGGCAACATGGCCCCAGCGAGAGAAACGGATCAGGGTGGCGATAGCATCACTACGCCACTGCGGTTGTGGCAAGTAGCGCAGGCAAAGCAACAACGGTAATAGGCTGCCGAACCAGTAGCCTGCCGCTAACAGGTGCAAGGCGTGGTTAACGCGGTGTGCAATTCCCAATATGCCCGCATGCATCGCCGCATGGCCGATAAACGCCATATTGATCAGTAGCAGTGCCGAGCACATCGCTAGTGCTTGCCCCCGCTTTGCCGCAGGCAACAGCAAGGCTAACAAGGCCAGCAGGGAAAAACCCAGATGCCAGCGCCAGGCATCACCAAAGGTGGTGCCCAACACCGCCCACCAAATGCTCAATTGCCAGGTATCCGCCCAGCCATCGCCCATCAATCCGGCCTGAATGGCCAGCATCAGCAAAGCGGTTAATGCGGAGATCCAGGTCGAGGCGAGCAGCAGAGGGCGCAAATCGCAGGTGATTATCGGGGAAAGGCGCTGTGGCGACAGGACGGCGGTGAACAGGCTGACACCAAACATCAGCATCACCGCCGTAAAGTGCACAAAGCGACACAGCACAAACAGGGTCGCCAGAGTCATGGCTTAGTTAACGGTAAAGCTGTACTGACCTTTGGTTTTATGACCGTCAACGGAAACCACGTGCCAGCTAACCTGGTATTTCCCCGCCGCCAGTTCACTTTCAATCGGTACGTTAACCTGGGTGTTGTTGCTTGGATCCAGATCCAGCTTGCCGGTTTTAACCACGGCGTTATCTGGGCCGGTCACTTTGACACCGCTGAAGTTAGGCTCGATGCCTTCGGAGAAATTCAGCGTCAACACTTTTGGCGCAGAGCTGACGGTGGCGTCTGCCGCCGGAGTCTGTACTTTCAGGTGGGCATGCGCCAACGCCTGCTGAGAAGACAAGCCGACAAACAGTACAAAAATGGTGGAAAGCAGGCGATAGGATGAACGAATTTTAGCGATCACGGAGGAGTCCTTTATCAATTATGTAGGTGATAAGGGCCAAGACCGGTTACGCGGAGCGATGTTTCCGCAGCCTCAACCCACCACTGTGATTGCGCCACGGGTAAACAGCAGAAGGAGTGGGTAACTCACTGTTATAACTCTCTACCTCCCGGTAGCGTATCGCGTTAAATCATAACGACGGTGAATCGGCAAGTCGAGCACATCACTGATATTTTGCGATCTGGCAGCACGTATCGCTATAGCAGTTCGATAAACGCAGGGCAAAAAAACCGCATACAGTGAAAAGTATACGGCTAATTGATTCGCTGAACGGGCGCAGCATGCAGCGCCCCTACATATCAGGCTTGGCTATCGCTATAATATCGCCGTAAATTTAGGGCAAAAAAACCCCATACAGTGAAAAGTATACGGCTAATTGATTCGCTGAACGGGCGCGGCATGCAACGCCCCTACGTATCAGGCTTGGCTATCGCTATAATATCGCCGTAAATTTAGGGCAAAAAAACCGCATACGGTGAAAAGTACGCGGCTAATTGATTCGCTGAACGGGCGCGGCATGCAACGCCCCTACGTATCAGGCTTGGCTATCGCAATAATATCGCCGTAAATTTAGGGCAAAAAAAACCGCGTACGGTGAAAAGTACGCGGTTTTCAGATTGATGACAAAAGCGGGTTATCAGGCCTGGCCGTTACCGCTTACTGCCTCGGCACCCATTCTCTTCAGATCTTTATCAATGAAGAACAGTGCCTTGCCGCTGTTGCCTACCAGCGCCAACTTGTCCAGCACGGATTTGAACAGCTTCTCTTCTTCGTGCTGCTCGGCAACGTACCATTGCAGGAAGTTGAAGGTTGAGTAGTCTTGTGTGGTCATTGCCACGTGCGCCAGTTCATTGATTTGACGAGTGATCAGTTGCTCATGCTCGTAAGTCTGCTGGAAAACGTCCGCCAGTGATTCAAACTCTACCGGCGGTGCAGAAATGCTGCCGATCAGTGGCAACGCCCCGGTATCACTGAGGTAGTCGAACAGACGCTGCATGTGCTGCATCTCTTCGCGTGAATGTTCTTTAAGGAATGCGGCAGCCCCTTCAAAGCCTTTATCACTGCACCAGGCGCTCATTTGCAAATACAAATTGGCGGAATAGAATTCCAGATTCAGTTGCTCATTCAGTTTCGTGGTCATTGCTTGCGTTAGCATGAGGATCCCTATTATTTTTGCAGGTCATAAACTTAATTGACCGTATTATGCCTTGATTAACACAAAATAAAAACACTTGATTTACATTCATTTATTTAAATGGTAATTAACCATTAAAATCAACAGATTAAGAAAACAGTGAAATTTAACATTAAATTATTATGATAATCATTTTCATCTTTATATTTACAGTAAGACGAATCATTCTTATTTAACAAAATAAACCAATGGCATTACGCTTAAACATTATATCACCCTGTTTTTTGTAATGACTCTACGCCCAAAGTCTGAAGATGATAGGGATATATTGGCTTGAGAAGCTTGCCAAGCGCGGCACGGTAGATTACCTTCTGCGCTGAGTTGCCGTTACACAATAGAAGGAGGATCCCATGGGTTACAATCTGGCAGAGCTTTCCAAAGACGAGATGGACAAGGTGAACGTTGATCTGGCCGCGTCTGGAGTGGCATTCAAGGAACGCTACAATATGCCGGTGATCCCTGAGATGGTGGAACGTGAGCAGCCAAAGCATCTGCAGGACTACTTCCGCGAGCGTGTGATGCACTATCGCGTCGAATCACACAAATTCTCTCGCCTGCCTTACGAACCTAAAATGAAGTAATAGCCCCGCGCTCTAACCCTTCCCACAGGGAGGGGGGACTGAACGAGCTACAATTTAGCTACGGCAGCGGCCCTCAACATTCCCCCTTACGTTTCCACCAGCGGGACGCAGGATATGTCACAGTTTCAGATTGATGACAAAGTTGGACGGGCGTAGCATGCTACGCCCCTACCATAAGCAACATCACTTGCCCGCGAAACGGTCGGTAGCCAGCATCAGCTGGTGCAAAATACCCGGTTCATCCGTGGAGTGCCCTGCCCCTTCGACAATATGCAGTTCAGCCTCTGGCCAGGCTTTGGCCAGATCCCAGGCGTTTTGTACTTGGCAAGCCATATCGTAACGACCATGGACGATCACAGCCGGAATATGGCGGATCAGCGGGACGTTGCTCAGCAGTTGGTCATCGCTGTCGAGAAAGCCCTGATGGCTAAAGTAGTGGTTCTCAATGCGGGCAAAGGCCAGCGCGAAATCATCTTCGCCAAAGGAGGCGGAAGCACCGCTTGGCAACAGCGTTACCGTTTCCCCTTCCCACACGCTCCACAGTTTGGCAGCCTCAAGCTGCACTTGCAGATCCGGTGACGTCAGGCGTTGACGGTAGGCAGCAATCACGTCCTTGCGTTCTTCCTCCGAAAGAATAGACAGCACCCGCTCCCATTTATCCGGGAAGAAGCGGGAAGCGCCGTCTTGATAATACCAACTCAGTTCCTGCTTACGCAGCGTGAAGATCCCCCGCAGCACCATCTCGCTGACGCGTTGCGGATGGGTCTGTGCATAGGCCAGCGCCAGCGTGGAACCCCAGGAGCCACCAAAGACCAGCCACTGGTCCACTCGCGCCATGACACGCAGTCTTTCGAGATCGTCAACCAGGTGCCAGGTGGTGTTATTGTCCAGGCTCGCATGCGGTTTGGAACGACCACAGCCGCGCTGATCGAACAGCAAAACCTTATAGTACTGCGGGTCAAACAGCTGGCGATGATAAGGTGCGCTACCACCGCCAGGCCCGCCGTGGATAAATACCGCAGGCTTACCGTTTGGATTGCCGCTCAGCTCCCAGTAGATCCGGTGCCCATCTCCAGTATCCAGCCAACCGCTGTCATAGGCGGATAATGGCGGGTACAAACCTCGTAATTGTTCCATGGCGCGTACGTCTCTCTGTGAGTGATACCTTCATCAAAGCCGAAGCCGCTCATCAGGTCAACGGTAAAACGCTAAAACCTCCACCTATACCAACATGTTAGTGTGCGTTTGCTCAAAATGAAGTCGACTTGCTTTTACGCATATGGGGTTCGCGCATTTCTTGTGCGGTTTTGGCTTCAATACTCAGCTCTGCCGTGGGGCGCAATAACAGGCGTGGCAGGCCGATAGGCTCACCCGTTTCAAGACAATAACCGAAATCACCGGTTTCCAGGCGCTGCAGGGCGGCGGCCATCTTGGGTAACAGGCGGGTTTCCCGATCCAATTGGCGGAACAGTAGGCGCAGATCTTCTTCGCGCGCGGCTTTATCCGCTTCGTCACCGCTAATATCGCCGCTGTCGATATCACGTTTCAACACGTCAATGTGCTGCCAGAGTTTTTGTTGCTCATCCAATAGGCGTTGGCGGAAAAACGCCCGCTGCTCCGTATTCATGTAATCAGATTCTGGCATCGCCAGCAGTTGTTGCTCGCTTAATAATGTCATGACTGTCATGGCACACTCCGTGTACATAAGTTTGTTACATTATAACATTTTTAACACATAAAGGTTAATAATAAATAATCATTGGATAAACAAGGCGTTGACGTTTCCATACCCTTTGCTGCTTGCATATGATGGCCGCTAGGGGGTTAATGGTTCAGCAAGCCACCCAACCATAGGTTAACCAAGAGGCCATCATGAGTAAGGGAATGGACAGCAAGAAAAATGCGAAGAAGAAACCGTTGAAAACCCCAGCCGAGAAAAAAGCGGAGAAACGTTCCAAAAAAGGACAGGCGTCTGCATCTGGTGAGTAAATCAGTTTCTGACCGTAGTTAAACCCGCCGAGGCGGGTTTTTTGTTGCCTGCGAAAAGACAGGTTGGCATCGCAACCCCATATCGTTAAGCTAGGGAGTAGACTTTAGCTGGGAACATCATGATGTTACGTGTAATCGATACTGAAACCTGTGGGCTAGACGGCGGCGTAGTGGAAGTCGCTTCCGTTGACGTGATCGACGGGCAAATCACTAATCCGATGAGCGACCTGATCAGCCCAGACCGGCCTATCGGCCTGGACGCCATGGCCATTCACCACATCACCGAGCAGATGGTTGAGGGCAAGCCGCGTATCGCCGTCGCCATTGGGCGTTATCAGGACAGCCAATATTATGTCGCGCATAACGCTGCCTTTGATCGGGCCATGCTGCCGGAAATGAACGGTGCCTGGATTTGTACCCTCAAACTGGCACGTACGCTGTATCCAGACATTAAATATGGTAATCAATACCTGCGCTATGCGCTGAATCTGGATGTACAACTGCCGCAGGATACCGCGCTTTATCCACACCGCGCACTGTACGACTGCTACGTCACCGCCGCACTGCTGCAACGCATTGTGCAGGACTCCGGTTGGACGCCAGAACAGATGCTGGAAATCACCGAGCAGCCGGTATTGTTAAAAAAATTCAAGTTCGGCAAATATCGTGGGCAATCTATTGAGCAGGTAGCGCTGGAAGATCCTGGCTATCTGCGTTGGATGCTGAAATCCATCAACGATCTCAGCCCAGATATGAAACACACGTTGAAATACTATCTGTTGGGTTAATCAAGCGGGCAGTCTCCTGCCCGCGATGATTTATTCTGCCAGCGCCAGAATAAACGCATATTCCAGCGCAATATCTTCGTAAGCCTTAAAGCGCCCAGACTTGCCGCCGTGGCCGGCATCCATATCGGTATACAGCAGCAGCTGGCGATCGTCGGTTTTCAACTCACGCAGTTTCGCTACCCACTTGGCAGGCTCCCAGTATTGCACCTGCGAGTCATGCAGCCCGGTGGTGACCAGCATATGCGGATAATCCTGCGCTTTCACCTGATCGTATGGGCTGTACTGCAAGATGTAATCGTAATACGCCTTGTCGTTTGGATTGCCCCACTCGTCATATTCACCGGTGGTGAGCGGGATGGACTCATCCAGCATGGTGGTGACCACGTCCACAAACGGCACCTGGGCCACTACGCCATTGAACAGCTCAGGAGCCTGGTTGACTACCGCGCCCATCAGTAAGCCACCGGCACTGCCGCCCATGGCGAACACTCGGTCAGCATCGCCATAGCCCTGCTCTACCAATGCCTTGGTGACGTCGATAAAGTCGTTAAAGGTATTTTGTTTGTTGAACAGCTTGCCGTCTTCATACCAGAGTTGCCCCAGCTCGGCACCGCCGCGAATATGCGCCAGCGCGAAGACAAAACCGCGGTCCAACAGGCTGAGGCGGCTGGCACTGAATGCCGGATCCATGCTGCTGCCATAGGAGCCGTAGGCGTACACCATCAGCGGGTTCGCCCCATGCGCAAAGCGGTCAGCACGGTAAACCAAAGATACCGGCACCTCGACGCCGTCACGGGCTTTCACCCATACGCGCTCGCTACGATAATCTTCCGCCGTGAAGTTTTTCACTTCCTGCTGCTTGAGCAACTCCCGCTCGCCGCTGTCCAGATTCAGCTCATACAGCGTAGTTGGCGTGGTCATGGAGGAATAGCCGTAACGCAGCAGTTCGGTTTCTGGGTCTGGATTGTAGGCCAGCCAGGTGACATAGGTCGGATCGTCAAAAGCGATGCTCTTGTCTTCACCGCTCTGCCAGTGGATTTGGCGCAGCTGGGTCAGCCCGGCGATGCGCTCCTCCACCACCAGCCAGTCACGGAACAGGCTGAACCCTTCGAGCATGACATTGGTGCGCGGAGCAATCAGTTCCTGCCATTGGCTTTCGTCAGCCTGCTCGCTCTGGTACAGGCCAAAGTTCTTGCCGTTTCTGTTAGAGCGAATGTAGAAATGCTCACGGTAGTGATCGATGGCATATTCGTGATCTTTACGGCGCGGCGCAAACATCTGCGGCTTACTGTCTGCACTATTCGCATCCAGCAACAGGATCTCTGAGGTGGTGGTGCTGCTGAGGTGGATCAGGATAAAGCGCTCGGAGGTGGTTTTTTCCAGGCTGACGTAGAAAGTGTCATCCTGTTCCTCGTAGATCAACACGTCCTGCTGCGGATCGCTGCCCACGACGTGGCGATAGACCTGATACGGCAGCAATGTCTTGGCATGTTTACGCACGTAGTAAACGGTGGCGGAATCATTCGCCCACTCGAAGTTGCCAGAGGTGTTTTCCAGCACCTCATCGGCCCAGCTATCGTCGTGTAGATCCTTGAAACGGATATCGTATTGGCGGCGCGACAGGAAGTCTTCCGCCACGGCCAGGCGCTGGTTATCCGGGCTGACGTCCAACCCGCCCAACGTATAGAACTCATGCCCTTCCGCACGCTGATTACCATCGAGCAAGGTGTCCCAAAGCTCGGTAGCCGCTGCGGGTTGGCGCACATACAGCGCATATTCATTACCCGGCTCATAGCGGGTCTGATAGCGGAAACCACGCCTGACGTAAGGTACGGAATGTTCCTGCTGTGGGATACGCGCGACCATCTCCTGATACAGAGTTTCACGCAGCGCCTGTTGCGGCTTTAGCTGCGCGTCAGTATAGGCATTCTCAGCCCGCAAATAGTCCAATACCTGGAGATCGGTACGTTCGTCATCGCGCAGCCAGTAGTAGTCATCCACACGCGTGTCGCCATGGATAGTGATGGGATAAGGACGTTTTTCTGCCTTAGGAGGTGTCATCATTGCTAAATCATCCGCTTACTTTGATTAAGGCAAGAATGACACGAATTTCACAACGTTAACAAGCCACGTAAGTAAATGGGCGCAGCATGCAGCGCCCCTACGCAGTGAACCGGTTAGGTTTTGTCAGCATCTCATCGCAATGTGAGATGGCATACGGCATCAGCGCTTGGTAAACGCGATGACAAACAGTTCATCCAGCCCAGGGTAGATATCCTGGATCACCAGCTTCAGTTCGCTGAGGGTCATATTCTCCTGCTGCGCATGTTCATGCGTTAGCTCGTTCAGGCGCACGGGCGTTACCGACTTTACCTCGATATAACAGAAAAATACGCCGTCTTCGTTGCGGCTGACGCGCAGCACCTCATTCGGTTGGAAGTCAGCTTCGCTGGCATCCCGAATGGTGATGGTTTTGCGCCCGGCCAGAATATCTTGCTCAAAACGGCTGAAGAAGGTTATCTCACGGGACATGCTGAATCCTTGGTTATCATCATGTTGCTGCACCACTGCTTAAGCGGCCTGCTGCTCTTCTGACGCGGCGCCTTCTTCCGGGGCGGCGGCAGGTTTCTCACCTTTGGTTTTGGCTGGTTTTTTGGCGGCTTCTTGCGGGGCACCACCACGCAGGATCTGCGCCAGCACATCTTTGTGTTCCGCCAGGAAGAAGCTCAACCCTTCACGCTGTTCTTCTTCCAGCGTGACTGGCGCTTGCTGCAACCATTCACCGAGGCTATCGGCCAGATCCAACATTTTGTCGTAGGCATCGGCTTCTTTCTTATTTGCGAAAGTCATTTTTTCCTCACCGTTTCTCACTACTACATATTTCACTTCAACAGCCATGAGCATCTTCCTCAAAGGTTATGATACTGTATTTTTATACAGTATAGAGTGATTTCGGGCAGGGCTGCAAGCGCCCTGCCGTTTATTATTTCAACAGCCGCACTTTGCAGCTCTTGCCTTTGATCTTACCTTGCTGAAGCTGTTGCAGTGCCTTACGGGCGCTGGCTTTACGGATAGCCACATAGGCATGCACCGGGAACATGTCGATCTTGCCGACTTCTGCCGCCGTTAGCCCGGCGTCACCGGTCAACGCACCAAGAATATCGCCAGGGCGGATTTTCGCCTTACGGCCACCGTCGATGCACAGGGTGACCATTTCTGCTTCCAGTGGCGTGTTAGGCGCCCCGCTCAGCTCAGACACGGGTGACCATTTTGCACGCATGGACAGATACTCTTCGAGAGCATGAACACGCACCATTTCCTGCGGCGTACACAGGCTGATGGCCAACCCACTCAGACCGGCACGGCCAGTACGGCCAATGCGGTGGACGTGAACCTCAGGGTCAAACGACAGCTCGTAGTTGACCACCAGTTCCAATTCTTTGATATCCAGGCCACGCGCGGCCACGTCGGTCGCTACCAGTACACGGCAGCTGCGGTTGGCAAAGCGAACCAGCACCTGGTCCCGATCGCGTTGTTCAAGATCGCCATGCAGGGCCATGCAGCTGATACCACGAGCCTCCAACGCTTCATACACGCTCTGGCAATCACGCTTGGTGTTACAGAACACCACGCAGGACGCTGGCTGATAATGACGGATGGCGCTCACTAACACCGCAGGGCGTTGATCGCGGGTGGTTTCATAGAAACGTTGTTCGATAGAGGCTTGCTCATCGCCATCTTCGACTTCCACATTCAGTGGCTGGCGTTGCACACGGGCGCTAATGCGCTCAATGCCCGCCGGATAGGTGGCAGAAAATAGCAGGGTCTGGCGCTGCGGCGGCGTATAGCTGATCACATCATCGATATCATCGGCAAAGCCCATATCCAACATGCGGTCGGCCTCATCCAGCACCAGCACGGTCATCTCGTCCAGCACCAAAGTTTTCTTGCGCAGATGCTCCTGCACACGGCCCGGCGTACCTACCACAATGTGCGGCGCATGCACCAGGGAGTCGAGCTGTGGCCCCACCGGCTGGCCACCGCACAGGGTCAGTATCTTGATGTTCTGGGTAAAGCGGGCCAGGCGACGCAGCTCTTTGCTCACCTGGTCGGCCAGCTCACGCGTCGGGCACAGAATAAGCGCCTGGGTTGCCACTTTGGCAACGTTGATTTTATCCAGCAGGCCGATGCCAAATGCCGCCGTTTTACCGCTACCGGTTTTCGCTTTGGCACGTACGTCCTGCCCGTTCAGGATGGCAGGCAGCGCTGCGGCCTGTACCGGCGTCATTTCGGCATACCCCAGTTCGTTGAGGTTGGCCAACTGTTCAGCTGGCAGCTGCAGGGAAGAAAAAGAAACTGTGCTCACGGCAATAACTCTTATATAGCAAGTGGAAAGGCGGCGCTGCGCTTGGCTGGCACCGGATCAGGCGCAGATGATAACAGAGTTGGTGGGGTTTCCGGATTTCGGCGTTAAAAAAAGCGGTTAATAGGCACCGCTGGTCGTACGCAATCGTTTTCGTATATACTGCGCACTCAGTGTCAGACCCGTGAATTCATTCAGATCCAGGTATCAGACTATGTTAACTATTGGAACCGCCCTGCGTCCTGCCGCCACCCGCGTTATGCTACTCGGCTCAGGCGAGCTGGGCAAAGAAGTGGCCATCGAATGCCAGCGTTTAGGCTTGGAAGTCATTGCCGTTGACCGTTACGCCGATGCCCCAGCCATGCATGTGGCACACCGCAGCCACGTCATCAATATGCTGGATGGTGCGGCGCTCAAAGCGTTGATCGAACAGGAACGCCCCGATTTTATCGTGCCGGAAATAGAGGCTATCGCCACCAGCATGCTGGTTGAGTTGGAGCAACAGGGCCATAACGTCGTCCCCTGCGCCGAAGCCACACGTCTGACCATGAACCGCGAAGGTATTCGCCGTCTGGCCGCTGAAACGCTGGAGCTGCCAACCTCCAGCTACCGCTTTGCCGATAACGAGCAAAGCTTCCGCCAAGCGGTGGCCGAAATTGGTTACCCGTGCATCGTCAAGCCGGTGATGAGCTCATCCGGCAAAGGGCAAAGCCTGATCCGTGAAGAGCAGCAACTAGGCGCCGCCTGGGATTACGCACAACTTGGTGGGCGCGCTGGTGGAGGCCGGGTCATTGTTGAAGGGCTGGTCAAATTTGATTTCGAGATCACTCTGCTGACCATCAACGCCGTCAATGGCGTACATTTCTGTGAGCCGATCGGCCACCGTCAGGAAGATGGGGATTACCGCGAGTCCTGGCAGCCGCAGCGGATGTCAGAGCTGGCATTAAGCCGTGCTCAGGCGATCGCCGCAAAGGTGGTTAATGCACTGGGTGGATTTGGCCTGTTCGGCGTGGAACTGTTCGTCTGCGGCGATGAAGTGATTTTCAGCGAGGTCTCTCCACGCCCGCACGACACCGGCATGGTTACGCTGATTTCGCAGGATCTGTCCGAGTTTGCGCTGCACGTGCGCGCTTTCCTTGGGCTACCGATTAACGCGATACGCCAGTTCGGGCCGGCCGCGTCTGCGGTGATCCTGCCGGAGCTAAGCAGCGACAACGTGCGTTTCAGTGGGTTGGAGACGGCACTAAGTGGCTATAATCAGGTGCGGTTATTCGGTAAACCAAACATTGAGGGCAAACGCCGGATGGGCGTAGCACTGGCCGTTGCGCCAGAAGTAGAGCAAGCGGTAGAGCTGGCCAAACAGGCCGCTGCTGCGGTGACGGTGCAAGGGTAAACCGGTTGGGGGTTCGGGATGCCGACCCCCCGCTAACGTCAGTAGTTTTCGTCGTCTTCGCTATCTTCGTCCAGATACTCGGTCGGCTCTTCCTGCTGCTGTTCTTCTTCTTCATCGTCGAACATCACGCTAACCTGATCGCCCTGATGTTTTTCGCGGATTTCCTGTGCCACAGTCGCGATGGCCTCTCCGCTGCTCATGCCCTGCCCCATCAGCAAATGGATACGTTCAGCAGCTTCCTGCTGTTCTTGGTGACTCAGTGACGGCATACCTGCAAGCATGTATTTCTCCCCGGTAAAATAGGCGTGAATTATACGCGCTAACGACGCAGATCCCTACACCTGTTATTCGCTGGCCTGCAAGGGAGTCGCGTTATCAATGTGCCACTGTTTTAAGCGATGCAGCCACAACATCACATGCCATGTCTGCTTGATCCCCCGCATATTGTCGATCATCTTCCGCTGAATGCCGCGCTGGTAGAAATCTTCAGCGATCTGTTGTTGCGCCTGCAGTTCGGGCTCACGGCGAATACTATGGCAAATCCCCAACGCCTCACGCGCGATTTGCCAATGGAAGGCCGCACAAATCGAGATCTTGCTGCTGTAACGCTGATTCAGTGCCACCAGCATCTCGACGATTTTCATATAGTGGCGCTGATACTCGACGTTCGCCTGCCCGGTACGCCGACGGTTGCTGATCGAGCGGTCGTGTACCCGTTGGCGATATAGCGGTTTGCTCAGGTATTTAACTCGTTGAGCATTGAACATCACCTCGGTGGTCCACGGGATATCCTGATGATGTAAACCAGGTTCGAAATAAAGTTGGTGCTGCTTGATAAAATCCAGGCGATACACGGCTAACCACACCACATGAATAAAGCGTCTTGATTTCAACGCTTTTTCCAACCACTGCGCACCAGAAATAACCGCCGTATCTTTCAGGCGCGCCGCAGGAATAATGGGGTGCAAATCACCATTGCTTGCAAAATAGCGTTCGCCGTTACATTGCATCACGTCTAATTGATGTTCTTCGGCTAATGTAAGCAGCGTTGAATACATTTTGGGATCCAATAAATCATCGGCGTCGGGGAAGGCGACATATTTACCACGGGCCACGGCCAGCCCGGCATTGCGAGCATTGGAGACCCCTGAGTTGGGCTGATCGATGACCTTGATATGTGGATGCTGCGCGGCGTAACGGTGTGCGATCTCTCCTGAGCCGTCGGTGGAGCCATCGTTAACGATGATCACCTCCAACTGCTGCTCATGTTGCGCCAGCAATGAATTCAAGAAAGGAATAAATAGCTCCCCCACATTATGCAAAGGAACAATAACGCTTAATTTTAATGACATTGCTGCCCTCACCTGCGGGGTAAATTAGAATAATCGTCGGGTAAAACAAGATACATTTATTATTATTTTACTTATTAAAACATTCACTGAGGGAATTTCTTTCGGCGAATATATAATGGCATTTTACATTTTATAATATGGCAGACGTTGCAAAAAATGCTCCATTTACGCATGGTTTACTTTTCATCCGGCTAATCTGTAAGCAGCACCCTATGGCGTAATGTGGCAGAATGGCTGCCAACACCGCTGTTTACGTGAGTCAGGTTGATTGATCCTATGAATGTCACCGCCCCAAACCTTAAATCGTTACCCTATACGCGCGAAGCCGTACTAACGCTATTCGCTCCATTGGCACAACGGCCATGGGCTATGCTGCTGCATTCAGGCTTTGCCGAGCACCCGCATAACCGGTTTGACATTCTGGTGGCAGAACCACGCACCACGCTGACGACTTGCGGTGCCAGCACCGAGATCCAGCAGGGAGAGACTCGCAGTCACTCACCGGAAGACCCCTTTGTGCTGTTACAGCAACAGCTAGATGCTCTCAACCTGCATCCGCCACTGAACGGCGAACTGCCCTTTCAAGGGGGAGCGCTAGGGCTATTTGGCTATGATTTGGGACGACGTATCGAAACGTTGCCGCAGTTGGCACAGGCCGATATCAAGCTGCCGGATATGGCGGTGGGTATTTATGACTGGGCTCTGATCGCCGATCATCATCAACAAAAACTGACCCTGCTCAGCTATGGGGATGTAGAACAGCGCTGGCAATGGCTTAACCAACAGCGGGTTGTGCCACAGCCTCCCTTTGCCCTGACCGGCAACTGGCAGGCCAACATGACGCGCCAACAATATGGCGAGAAATTCCGGCGTATCCAGGGCTATCTGCGCAGCGGCGATTGCTATCAGATCAATTTGGCTCAGCGTTTTTCCGCCCCGTATCAAGGGGACGAATGGCAGGCATTCCAGCAGTTAAGCGCCAGCAACCGTGCGCCGTTCTCCGCTTTCCTGCGCCTGCCCGCCAACGCGGTATTGAGCGTTTCACCAGAACGTTTCCTGTGGTTGGCCGATCGGCAAATCCAGACCAGGCCAATCAAAGGTACGCTACCCCGCCTTGCCGATGCCGCACTGGATGCAGAACAGGCGCAAAAGTTGGCCAATTCGCCCAAGGACCGGGCCGAAAATCTGATGATTGTCGATCTGCTGCGTAATGACATTGGCCGTGTGGCAGAGCCTGGCAGCGTCAAGGTGCCGGAACTGTTCGTGGTTGAGCCGTTCCCGGCGGTACATCATCTGGTCAGTACCATTACTGCCACCCTGCCCGCTAACCGCTCGGCTAGCGAGCTGTTGCGCGCCTGTTTTCCCGGCGGATCGATTACCGGCGCGCCCAAAGTGCGGGCAATGGAAATCATCGAAGAACTGGAGCCGCAGCGCCGTAATGCCTATTGTGGCAGCATTGGCTATCTCAGCGTTTGCGGTACCATGGACACCAATATCACCATCCGCACCCTGATTGCCGAAAACGGTCGCATCAGCTGTTCTGCCGGTGGTGGCATCGTTGCAGATAGTCAGGAACAGGCGGAGTATCAGGAAACCTTTGATAAGGTAGGCCGCATCTTGCCACAGCTGGGGGAGTTTACCGTTTCGTGAGCCATCAGGACTATCCGGCCTCATTGGCCGATTTTATCAGCCGCTTTCAGCTGCAACAGCCGCAGGCGGTGCAGATCTCCCACAACTCGCGCCCAGCCGCCGTGCTGATCCCCATCGTTTGTCGGCCAGAACCGACCCTGCTGCTCACCCGCCGCGCTGACTCATTACGTAAACATGCGGGTCAAGTGGCCTTCCCCGGTGGTAAAACCGATGCTGAAGACGGTTCTCCCATCATTACCGCACTGCGTGAAGCGCAGGAAGAAGTGGCGATCCCACCGCAGCGGGTGCATGTCCTTGGCCAGTTGGCCCCGCTCGACAGCAGCACCGGTTTTCAGGTGACGCCGGTGGTGGGCCTGATCCCGGCAGATGTGGCGTTTCATGCCAACGAAGATGAGGTCGCCGAGGTGTTCGAAATCCCGCTGCACGAAGCGCTGCGGCTCTCACGCTATTATCCGCTGGACATTCATCGTGGCGGTCACGCACATCGAGTCTATCTTTCCTGGTATCAGAGCCAGTTCGTCTGGGGTCTGACGGCCGCGATTATTCGCCGCCTGGCACAGCAAGTCAGCATCTGAATCTGGTATTTTTCGTGACATACGTCACGTTAAAGCCGGGATTACCTGTCGTTTTGAGTATAAAGCGATCGCTATCACTCCTGCA
The DNA here is from genome assembly GCF_047530105.1 of Serratia sp. T13T92. NCBI lineage: Bacteria > Pseudomonadati > Pseudomonadota > Gammaproteobacteria > Enterobacterales > Yersiniaceae > Serratia > Serratia sp. T13T92. Next base: position 16,030 of record NZ_JBLJAK010000021.1, read on the forward strand.
GCCTGTTTTATCAACTACCGTTACCGCTATCGATGTTTTAAAAAAACTGTAAACTCTCTCTTCAACCTTACGAAATACCTGTAAAATAGCCACGACCGGAATAAACCACTAATATTATAAGGATTACCCCGGTCGCGTTTTAAGGCGTTAACAGCAATACCAAGGATTACTTTATTTCATGCGAAAAGGGCCGCAAAACCCGTACGGCCCTTTTACACTATCGCAGTTCCCTGCGCGGTTTTTAACCGCAGCAGCCATAACAATATGCCTCTTTAAGGAGTTTTAGCGTGATTAGCGTTTTCGACATGTTTAAGATCGGCATCGGCCCGTCCAGCTCTCATACGGTTGGACCGATGAAAGCCGGCAAACAGTTTGTCGACGATCTGGTAAACGAAGGCTTGATGCCTTCCGTCACGCGTGTTGCCGTCGATGTTTACGGCTCACTCTCATTGACCGGTAAAGGTCACCATACCGATATCGCCATCATTCTCGGCCTGGCGGGCAATATGCCTGATACCGTCGATATCGATGGCATCCCGGGCTTTATTCGCGATGTTGAGCAACGTCAACGCCTGATGCTGGCCAGCGGCCTGCACGAAGTCGATTTCCCCCGCGATGGCGGCATGGTATTCCGTAGCGACAATATGCCGCTGCACGAAAACGCCATGCAGATCCATGCCTTCGCAGGCGACAAGCAGATTTACAGCAAAACCTATTACTCCATCGGTGGCGGGTTTATCGTTGACGAAGAACATTTCGGCAAAGCCGAAAGTAACGAAATCTCGGTTCCCTATCCGTTCCACTCGGCAAGCGAAATGTTGGCCCACTGCCACGCTACCGGTCTGTCCCTCTCCGGGATGGTCATGCAAAACGAACTGGCACTGCATAGCAAGCAGGAGATCGAAGCCTATTTCGGCAACGTTTGGCAAACCATGCGCGCCTGTATCGATCGCGGTCTGAACACCGAAGGCGTTCTGCCTGGCCCGCTGCGGGTTCCGCGCCGTGCCTCCGCCCTGCGCCGCTTGCTGGTTTCCTCAGACAAACTGTCCAGCGACCCAATGAACGTGATCGACTGGGTCAACATGTTTGCGTTGGCGGTAAACGAAGAGAACGCCGCCGGTGGCCGCGTGGTGACCGCCCCAACCAACGGAGCCTGCGGGATCGTCCCTGCGGTGCTGGCTTACTACGATCATTTCATTGAGTCCGTCAGCCCGGAAACCTATGTCCGCTACTTTATGGCGTCGGGTGCGATTGGCACACTGTATAAAATGAACGCCTCGATTTCTGGTGCCGAAGTGGGCTGCCAGGGCGAAGTGGGTGTAGCCTGTTCGATGGCCGCTGCAGGCCTGGCCGAGTTGCTTGGCGGCAGCCCTGAGCAGGTTTGCATCGCCGCCGAAATCGGCATGGAGCATAACCTGGGCTTGACCTGCGATCCCGTTGCCGGCCAGGTACAGGTCCCTTGCATCGAGCGCAACGCCATTGCCTCGGTGAAAGCGATCAACTCGGCGCGTATGGCATTGCGCCGCACCAGCGAGCCGCGTGTGTCGCTGGATAAGGTGATCGAAACCATGTACGAAACCGGTAAAGACATGAACGCCAAGTATCGTGAGACCTCTCGTGGCGGTCTGGCGATCAAGGTTCAGTGTGACTGATTAAGTCTGTCCCCCTCGTCGTCACCGGCGAGGGGGAACGGCTGAAAAAACCTGAACTGGCTACGCAACACGTAGGGGCGCCGCATGCGGCACCCACCTAGAGAATCAATAGGTTAACCTCGTTGTCCCGTACAAACTCAGCAATACTGCTAATCTGACCACCTCGCCCATCCGCCGGTTAACCCCCAAATTTCCCCTTTGATCTCGCCAACCGAAATAATTTGTTGAGTTACCATCAATTTTCCATGCGAACAGGCTAGAATTAGCCAAGCATAGTATTATGAAATTGCGCCTGGAAGTGGCGTCAGGCAGCTAGACTGAACAAGGACTTACCGGATGTTGATGACCCAACTTGCCGCATCGAAATACCGCTATTACCGTTGGCTTCTCGCCGGCGCGGTTGGGTTGGCTATTTTGTTGATTTCGCTCTATACCCGCTACTATCAGGAAATCCGTAATACCGAGCAGAACCAGCGCGTCCTGGCCAGCCGGGTGATCACCAAACTCAATGCGTTGCTGCTGCCCGCAGAGCAACAGGCTCTCAGCACCATGTCGCTGGTCGGGCAACCCTGCGATTCGGTGATACCAACGTTACGTTTTCGTGCCGCACAGAATCAGGCGCTGCGCTCGTTGCTGCTGGTCAAGGACGGCACGATTTATTGCTCCAGCCTGTTTGGCCAACGCCACTATGTGTTTACCACCATTTTCCCAACCATGACCAAAGGCGGCATGCAGCTGGCACTGCGCCCTTCCATCACGGTAGCTAAAGGAACGCCAACGCTGGTGCTGTGGACTCCGTTGCCCGATCAAAGTACCAGCGGGGTGTTGCACGTTTTCAATATCGATCTGTTGTCCAATTTCCTGCTGGAACCGCAAGAGCCTTTTGCTCATCGGGTAGCCCTGAACGTGGGTGCCTACAGACTGGAATATGGTCAACAGGAAATTACCCTGAGCGATGGCAAAGCCGAAGGCCTGCAATACACCGCCAAATCCGCCAAGTATCCTTTCTCCATCTCCCTGTTTGGCCCCGATGCCCGTACTCTGGCTCTGGCCGCACTACCGCGCCATATTCCTCTGGCGTTGATGCTGAGCCTGCTGGCGGCCTACGTGGTCTATCTGATCACCGCCAACCGCATGAGCCTGTCTTACCATATTGGCCACGCCATTGCGCATCGCGAATTTCGCGTTTATTGCCAGCCGATTATCAACAGCGATAATGGGCGCTGTGTCGGCGTCGAAACCTTGATGCGCTGGAAGAACAAGCGACAAGGCTGGATTTCGCCAGACGTGTTTATCCCGCTGGCCGAACAGCACGCCCTGATCATTCCGCTAACGCGTTATCTGATGACCACGGTGGTAGAAAACCTCAACCTGTTCCCCCCTCGCCCCTCTTTCTATATCAGCATCAACGTCGCAGCGGAGCATTTCAATACCGTCAGCATTATCGATGATATCCGCCGCATCTGGCTGCCCGCCCATCCGATGCCGTCACTGATGCTGGAGCTGACGGAGCGAACCGCACTGTCGGAGATTCAGCATGAACAGATTAAAACGCTCAAAGAGATGGGCATCATGCTGGCGATAGACGACTTTGGCACCGGCCACAGCTCGCTCAGCTACCTGAAAAAGCTCAGCCCGGACGTGTTGAAGATCGATCGTGGTTTTACCGCCGCCATTGGCACCGACGCGGTCAATGCCACCGTGACCGATACCATCATTACATTGGCACAGCGCCTGAAATTAAAACTGGTGGCCGAAGGGGTTGAGACAGAGGAGCAGGCAGAGTATCTACGCTCGCAGGGGGTAAATGCCTTACAGGGGTATTATTTTGCCAAGCCGATGCCGATCAACGTGTTTCCACTGTGGCTGCAACAGTATGAAACCCGCCAACGCGTGCTGCATCAACAGCCGCAAACAAAAGAAAAGCGAGAGAATTAGTACCCCTCACCCTAACCCTCTCCCACAGGGAGAGGGAACCGATCGAGTTAGCATGAAAGCACAGTATTCATCATGAGCTTTGGATGACGGAATGACCGAGGTTGCTGGAATTATCTCCTCTCTCCCAACAGAGCTTGGGCTATCAGCTCCCTCTCCCTGTGGGAGAGGGTTGGGGTGAGGGGAGACTACTTACTCGTCTTGCTCGTGCAGCGGTTTCACCTTGGTGATGCTGACCAGTTCGATGCGATAATCCGAGATCTCAAGGATTTCAAAACGCAGGTCGTGGAGTTCGACCACGTCGCCCACCGTTGGCATCTGGCCAGAATATGAGAGCAGGAAGCCCGCCAGCGAGGCGTAATCCTCGGTGGGGCTAACCAAATCGTCACAGTCCAACGCCTGCTCCAACGAGTGGAGGTCCGCTCCGCCCTTCACCAGCCAGCGGTCGCCATCCTCGATAATATCCGGCGTTTCATCTTCGTCCGGGAACTCACCGGCAATCGCTTCCAGCACGTCCAACGGCGTGACCAACCCCTGCACCACGCCAAACTCATTGGTCACCATCACCAGACGGCCCTTGGCCCGGCGCAATACCGCCAGCAGCTTGATCACGTCCATGGTTTCCGGTACGACGATCGGCGGTGTGCGCGCGGCAAACTCGGCGATATCCACGCCCTGATCCAACGCGACCAGCAGATCCTTGGCACGCACCACGCCGATAAACTCGTCCAGCTCATAGCGGCAAACCGGGAACAGGCTATGCGGGGTATCCAGCAACTGTTCGCGCACCTCGTCGCGGGAACGTTCGCAATCTACCCACGAAATCTCGGTGCGTGGTGTCATCACGCTGCGCAAGGTACGGGAAGCCAATGTCAGCACGCCGCTGATCATGTAGCGTTCCTCCTGCGCAAAGGTTTCTTTCACCTTACGCAGGCTGTCTTCATCCACCTGTTGTTGGGTACGCTGTTGCCCCATCAGGCGCATAATCGCTTCAGCCGTGCGTTCGCGCATCGGGCGACGAGACTCGTGCTTGATGAAGTTGCGCCGTGCAATCTGGTTAAACATCTCGATCAGGATCGAGAAGCCAATCGCCGCATACAGATAGCCTTTTGGAATGTGCACGCCAAGGCCTTCGGCAATCAGACTCAGGCCGATCATCAGCAGGAAGCTCAAACAGAGCACCACGATGGTCGGATGGGCGTTCACGAAGTTGGTCAAAGGTTTCGAGGCCAGCAACATCACCGCCATCGCAATCACTACTGCTGCCATCATGACCGGTAGATCGTTGACCATCCCCACTGCCGTGATCACCGCGTCGAGCGAGAACACCGCATCAAGGATGACGATCTGCACCACCACCGCCCAGAATTTGGCGTAGCCACGGTTAGCACCTTCCTGATGGGTGCTGCCCTCCAGCCGTTCATGCAACTCCATCGTGGCTTTGAACAACAGGAATACCCCACCAAACAGCAGGATCAGGTCGCGACCAGAGAAAGCGAATTCCCCCACGCTGAACAGCGGTTTGGTCAGCGTCACCATCCATGAAATCACCGACAGCAACCCAAGACGCATCACCAAGGCTAATGAAAGGCCGATAATGCGCGCTTTATCACGCTGCTTGGGCGGCAGTTTGTCGGCCAGAATGGCGATGAATACCAGGTTGTCGATACCCAGCACGATTTCCAAGACCACCAGGGTCAATAACCCGGCCCAAATCGAGGGGTCCATTAATATTTCCATATCAGACTCCAGAAGAAAGACAGGTTGGCAGAGCTGCGCTCAGACGTAGGGAGGCAAACGCAGACGTGGCGTTGGCGATGACAGAGAGAAAACAGGATGGCACTAACAGGAAGCAGCCATAAGGCCGAGCGAACGTTGTTGCGCCAACAGGTGGCGGGTGAAACCTTGTAAAACAGTAACTTCGGTGACAGTCCATAGGGAGGGCTGAGGCCCTTCACTCCTTGGTTATGAAAGAAGAATGCACTCTAACAGGAAATTTTTCGTCAGAAAAGTGGCTTTGTTCAGTTTACGTCTCATTTTGTAACAGCTTTGCTGTTTAATTCCGCAAACTAACTATTCGGCTTAATCGATCCACTAATAGCAGAGCAATGTCACAAAATTTATTTTTTCACGCACTAAAATAAATGGCGTTAACGGGAATTAACGGCCACAGGTTTTTGAAACTGCGTGATAAATGTTAAGTGTGAGTTTCTTTTTTTCTACCATAATGTATTTGAACCAACGTATCTGAACCGCGGAAGTGACTGCCAGGATGGTGATGAGTCAAGACACGATCCGTGCCTTAAGTTCAACGAGGAGGTAGCGAGTGGCAATAGCTATTATCATCGGCACACACGGGACTGCAGCGGAACAATTGCTGAAAACAGCAGAAATGCTATTGGGTGAGCAAGCCAACGTCGCCTACATAGATTTCGTTCCCGGTGAAAATGCTGAAACGTTAATTGAGAAATACAATGGGAAAATCAGTGAGCTCGATACCAGCGATGGCGTCCTGTTTCTGGTTGATACCTGGGGCGGCAGCCCGTTTAACGCGGCCAGCCGCATCGCAGTAGACAAACCACACTATGAGGTTATCACCGGGGTTAACATTCCCATGCTGGTGGAAACATTCATGGCCCGTGATGACAACCCAAGCTTTGACGAACTGGTCGCGCTGGCGTTGGAAACCGGCCGTGAAGGCGTGAAAGCGCTGAAGAAACCGGTGGAAGAGAGTGTTAAGCCCGTCGCGCCACAAAGTGCCCCTGCCCCAAAAGCCGTTGCGCCCCAAGCGCCTCTCGGCCCCAATGACCATATGAAAATCTGCCTGGCGCGTATCGACGATCGTCTGATCCACGGCCAGGTTGCTACCCGCTGGACCAAAGAGACCAACGTCAGCCGCATCATCGTAGTCAGTGATGAAGTGGCCGCCGACCACGTCCGTAAAACCTTGCTGACTCAGGTTGCTCCTCCAGGCGTTACCGCTCACGTTGTTGACGTGGCAAAGGCGATCCGCGTCTGGAACAACCCGAAATATGCAGGTGAGCGCGTGATGCTGCTGTTCACCAACCCAACCGATGTTTGGCGTCTGGTTGAGGAAGGGGTGAATATCACTTCGGTGAATATCGGTGGTATGGCGTTCCGCCAGGGTAAAACCCAGGTGAATAACGCGGTGTCCGTCGATGAGAAAGACATCGAGGCGTTTAAGAAGTTAAACGAACGCGGGATTGAACTTGAAGTCCGTAAGGTCTCTTCCGACAGTCAGCTAAAAATGATGGACCTGATTAACAAACTCAATTAACGGCAACGTCGTTAATTTTTTACTCAGAGCTGTTTGGTCATATAGGAGAAGTGCAATGGAGATCACCACTCTTCAGATTGTACTGATATTTATCGTTGCCTGTATCGCCGGGATGGGTTCCGTCCTGGATGAGTTTCAATTCCACCGCCCGTTAGTGGCCTGTACGCTGATTGGCTTCGTTCTCGGTGACATCAAAACCGGTATCATCATCGGCGGTACGCTAGAGATGATCGCACTGGGTTGGATGAACATCGGGGCTGCGGTTGCACCCGATGCGGCGTTAGCGTCGATTATTTCCACCATTCTGGTTATCGCCGGTGGGCAAAACATCGGTGCCGGTATTGCCCTGGCGATCCCACTGGCAGCAGCAGGCCAGGTACTGACCATTATCGTGCGTACCATCACAGTGGCCTTCCAGCATGCGGCGGACAAAGCGGCAGAACGGGGTAACCTGAACGGCATTACCGTGATCCACATCGCGGCCCTGCTGGTACAGGCAATGCGTGTCGCAATTCCTGCGGTGATCGTTGCGGTCTCTGTCGGGACAGCTGGCGTCCACGCCCTGCTTAACTCAATTCCGGAAGTGGTCACAGGCGGTCTGAACATCGCCGGTGGCATGATCGTGGTAGTCGGTTACGCGATGGTCATCAACATGATGCGTGCCGGTTATCTGATGCCATTCTTCTACCTGGGCTTCGTTACCGCAGCCTTCACCAACTTTAACCTGGTCGCACTCGGTGTGATCGGTGTGGTGATGGCGGTGCTCTACATCCAGCTCAGCCCTAAATACAACAAGTCTCAGGTGGTTCAGGCCAACCCTGCCGGTGCCAACGACCTCGATAACGAATTGGACTAGGAATAGGTGAAAGAAATGGTTGATACAACGACTCAAAAGAAACTGACACCTGCCGATATTCGAGGCGTATTCGTACGCTCCAACCTGTTCCAAGGTTCATGGAACTTCGAACGTATGCAGGCGCTAGGTTTTTGCTTCTCGATGGTGCCGGTGATCCGTCGCCTGTACCCGGACAATAACGACGAACGCAAACAGGCCATTAAACGCCACCTTGAGTTCTTCAATACACAACCGTTCGTCGCAGCGCCAATCCTTGGCGTAACCATGGCGATGGAAGAACAGCGTGCCAACGGCGCACCGATCGACGATGCGGCCATCAACGGCATCAAAGTAGGTCTGATGGGGCCACTGGCCGGCGTAGGTGACCCAATATTCTGGGGTACCGTTCGCCCGGTATTTGCCGCATTGGGTGCCGGTATTGCCATGAGTGGCAGCCTGCTCGGCCCGCTGTTGTTCTTCGTACTGTTTAACCTGGTGCGCCTGTTGGTTCGTTACTACGGTGTCGCCTACGGCTACCAAAAAGGGGTCGATATCGTTAGCGATATGGGCGGTGGTTTCCTGCAAAAACTGACGGAAGGGGCGTCCATCCTCGGCCTGTTTGTCATGGGGGCCCTGGTTAATAAGTGGACGCACGTCAATATCCCGCTGGTAGTGTCAAAAATTACCGACCAGACCGGGCAAACCCACGTCACCACGGTACAAACCATCCTTGACCAGTTGATGCCTGGCTTGGTACCGCTTCTGCTGACATTCGGTTGTATGTGGCTGCTGCGCAGGAAGGTCAACGCGCTGTGGATCATCATCGGCTTCTTCGCCATTGGTATCTTCGGTTACTGGATTGGTCTGTTAGGTCTGTAATAGCAATTGATAGCCGGGGGGCAACCCCCGGTTTTTTTATTTATGGAGTGGTGAGATGTCGCTGACCGATGGCGTAATACTGATTTTTATTCTGCTGATGCTGGCGTATGCGCTGTATGACGAGTTCGGCATGAACCTGCTGAAAGGAAAAACGCTGTTAAAGGTGCAGCTCAAGCGGGGTAACCGGTTGGACTGCCTGATCTTCGTCGGTCTGATCGCTATCCTGATCTACCGCAACCTGGTCGAGCAGGGAGCGCCGATAACTACCTACCTGCTAATTTCCCTGGCCATGATTGCGGTATATATCTCCTATATCCGCAAGCCCAAAATGTTGTTTAAAACCGCCGGTTTCTTCTATGCCAATGCGTTTATTGACTATCGACGCATCAAAGCCATGAATTTATCCGAAGATGGCATTCTGGTTATCGACTTAGAAAAGCGCCGGTTATTAATCCAGGTTACACACCTGGATGACCTGGAAAAAATCTATCATTTTTTCCTTGAAAATAAATGAGTTAAAAACCTCCCCGCCCCATCCTGATTAATTAACAATGATTTTTTCGGGTAATTAATCAGCATGGCTGGTGTTTTTTCTGCTTATTATTTCCACACCATTGATGCAACTATCGCCATTATTACCCTCAACAAACGCGTTAATGAAAATAAGTCTCAATTTCACCCAATACCCCGGTGAAATTAAACGTTGTCCGCAGCAAAAATATTATGGTATGGTTGCGCCGTCATTGGGGAGTAGCCGGTTTCTGGGGAGTCATAACCAGAAACGCCCGTATCAACATACTCGTTTCGTCAGCGAAACGTGGTGCGGGCAGCCAGGTAGGTTGGCGAGACCATAGGCACGTAACTCCGTCGTATGGTTGGGGGTGGGTTACGTGTATATGGAGCCACCCGGCCGAGACTATTTCAATGAACCTTTCAGCAACTCTTATCCTGGCTTTTGGCATGTCTATGGACGCGTTTGCCGCGTCGATCGGCAAAGGTGCCACTCTGCATCAACCGCGTTTTCGCGAAGCTATCCGTACCGGTCTGATCTTTGGCATCATTGAAGCCATTACTCCGCTTATCGGCTGGGGCATCGGTCTGTTTGCCAGCCAATACATCATGGAATGGGACCACTGGGTCGCCTTTAGCCTGCTGTTTATCCTTGGCGCACGCATGATCGTTGAAGGGGTGAAAAACAAGCCGGAAGAAGAGAAAGTCAATCGTCATGGTTTCTGGGTGCTGGTTGCTACGGCTATTGCCACCAGTCTGGATGCGATGGCAATCGGTGTGGGGCTGGCATTCCTGCAGGTTAATATCCTGCATACCGCGATGGCGATAGGTATGGCGACCATGATCATGGCTACGCTGGGGATGATGGTTGGCCGGTTTATCGGCCCGCTGCTGGGCAAGCGCGCAGAAATTCTTGGCGGCGTGGTGCTGATCGGGATTGGCTTTAATATCTTGCTGGAGCACTTGGGCTACCTGGCTTAATCCTTGGCGGCAAAGAATACTCCCTCACCCTAACCCTCTCCCCAAGGAGAGGGAACCGACCGAGCTCGTTGATCTTTCGGCGTAATACCTTAACTTTCTTGCTTTTACTCCCTACTTTCCGAAGCTACACGGGCCAATTACCTACTCCGGGCAGCTCCCTCTCCCTATGTGAGAGGGTTAGAGTGAGGGGCAACCGGTTAACATTGATGCCACTCAGCCCCGGCGGTACAAGCGGATGGCGAAATCCGTCTCACAGGCAAAGGTGGCCATGTCGAGCAAACCTTGCTGCACTTCCGGCGAAGCGCGCCAGGCAAACGGCGTCATCTGCAACAGATTGGCAGCCTGCTCACCCGGCAACATCATTGGATAAGCCAAAGACTCGGCCAATTCACAGCTGAAGCCCTCAAGCTGCTCATCATGCTCCGCATGCAATTGAACCTCCTGATAAACCTGCTGTTTTAGCTGATAAAGGTGCCGCGGCCCCGGTGACACTGTCACAACCACCCCACCCGGCTTGACGACCCGCGCCAATTCCTCGGCTTTACAGGGTGCATAGATACGTAACACAGCATCTAGCGACGCGTCGGCAAACGGTAGGCGATGACTGGAAGCCACGCAGAAAGAGACCGTCGGGTAGCGTTTGGCCGCCGAGCGGATAGCCACCTTGGCAACATCCAGGCCATACACCGCTACGGTCCGTTCCTGAGACAAGCGTGCCGCCACGGCGGCCGTGTAATAGCCTTCACCACAGCCAATATCCAGCAGTGCCTGTGGCTCAATAGGCAAAGTGCTGGCTAACAGTTCAGCTACCCACTGTTGCAACGGCTGGTAGTAGCCCCCGTCAAGAAATGCGCGGCGGGCCTGCATCATCTCGGCACTGTCACCCGGCTGTTTAGAACGCTTGTGTTGCACCGGCATTAAGTTGACGTACCCTTCTTTAGCACGGTCGAATTGATGGTTATTTTCGCAACGCCACTGTTGGTTTGCGAAATCAAGCGGTTGGAAACACAGGGGGCACTGATAAGACATGGATGAGATCCCAGAGAGAGATGGCGCGGGTAGTCTAAAGAAGGCTGGTGTACGATGCAAGGTGGATGCCCATCTGCCACTAGCCAAGTGATTCAAAAGCTGGCTACACTGAATGTCTCCTCTCAGCCACAGGCAAAGACGTTCTATGACCGACTATTCCCCGCTGCTCAGCGGCGTTCCTGGCATCGCTCATGGCTTTGGCAATAAAGGTGCCCTACTGCCAACGCCGTTACTGCCCTATCGCGACACGCTGCCTGAGAAAAAACAGGTACACGGTACTCGCATAGTCGATATCCATCAGGCGGGCCAGCAATGCGGTGAAGCCGATGGCTTCTTTACCCGCGAGCCAGGGATCCTGATCAGCGTATTAACCGCAGACTGCCTGCCGGTGATTTTCAGCCGTAAAGACGGTAGCGCCATTGCTGCGGTACACGCAGGCTGGCGCGGCCTGCTGGATGGCATTCTGGAGCAAATGGCCAAACGTATCAGCCTGGACGACAATACCGCCAACTGGGTGGCCTCCATCGGCCCCGCTGCGGGCGCTTGCTGCTATCAGGTTAACCAGGAGCTGGTCGAACAGTTTCAACAGGCGCTGCCCTTGCCAGCAGAGCTGATCAGCCCGACCCACCGCCATCTGGATCTGGCCGCCATCGCCGTAAACAAGCTCAATGCCCTGGGATTCGCCGCAGTCGATCACGCAGGCTCTTGCACCATCTGCACGCTCAACAACGACCCACGGCAGCCCCAGCGCTTTAAATACACCAGCTATCGCCGCAACAGCCATCGCCGCGCGCAAGATCCCAATCATCCGGGGATTAAAGGCCGTAATCAGTATTCCGGCATCATCATCACAGGATGATATTCATCGACGCCAAAAACGAAAAAACCCGCACTAAGGCGGGTTTTTTGTTCAGCTGACGCTGATTAGATTGCAGTAACGTTTACTGCAGATGGGCCTTTCTGGCCATCTTGGATTTCGAACTCAACGTTCTGGCCTTCAGCCAGGGTTTTGAAACCGTTACCCTGGATTGCAGAGAAGTGTACGAACACGTCTTTGCTGCCGTCAGCTGGGGTGATGAAACCGAAACCTTTAGACTCGTTGAACCACTTAACTTGACCTTTGATCTTTGCCATCTTGAGTATTTCCTTTGGATTGTTTAAACCGCCCGTAGGCGTTACATAGACAAACTAGAGTCGTTACTGCTTGAGGCACTAAGATAAGGATCGGCAGAGAAGCGGTATTCAACGCTAACGTCTTTACTCAGAACTTCTTTACTGAAAATGCCACACATATACAGAACTGTACCTCGTTTTACCCAAGTGCGTTATCACATACTCTGGAATCGATGGCAAGCCATTTTTAATCACTCATGGACGTGTCGCACATATTTGAAACGGTCAGCCGCAAGAATAGCTTAAATAGGGCAAAAGAGGTTGAAGCCTTGGCTATTTTCTGCTTTGTAAAGAAGCCGCGCTGTACTCCGCGTGGCGCCTCAGTTTTAACAATTCTTTCAACTCGGCAGCGAGCGATTTTCACCACATATAAGCCGCGGACAGGCTAAAGAACGTAAAAAAATTTGAATCTTTATGGAATTTTATATGCAACTATTGAATATCGATGACCGGGGACCAAACGGCCAACTGATCCGACCTTTAGCTAGCAAAGCCTGTCATAGCAGGATAGTTCTGCTTTGGCCAGCCACAACAGAATCGTTCACTCAGGCCAAAAAGCTCACGCAGGCCAGTGCATAATCATGCAGCGAGCCAAATTTTGCACCAAGAAAGTGCAAGCGGACGAAATAGCCACCCTATCCTGCAAGTTTATATCCGTAGCTAAGTTAGTAAGGATAAAAACAAATAATAAAAATACCACCTACCCACTCTGCGGCTATTTCCGCCGAAGATTAACGAAATCGCCAAGGCATTTTTTTCACTAATCTTGGCGTGACTGTTTTATCCATTACCCGCCGTAAACCCCGCAAAGCCGCACCACGCCAAGCGCCATCCGATGCGGGGTACACCGCAACCCCATGATACTCATTAGGAGTTAGGGCTAACCTCTAGATGTTCACCAATCTTCAACGGATAAAAACGGTGCTGTTCAACCCCGGCCTCGCGTAGTGCCAGGCTGAGTTGCGCAGGTGGTTCATCCAACGATTCATCGGCCAATTCAAACACCCCCCAATGGATAGGGATCACTCTGGGTTCATTCAATTGCTGATACAGCCTCACCGACTGCTGCGGGTCCATATGCTGCTCTTGCATGAACCATCTTGGGGCGTAAGCACCAATGGGCAGCGCCGCGATATCGAACGGCCCAAGGCGGGTGCCGATATCGACCAACCGCTCGCTGTAACCGCTGTCGCCAGAAAAATAAAAACGCAGCGCCGGGTGATGGATCACCCAGCCACACCATAGAGAACGATTGCGATCCCACGGTGTACGCATGCTCCAGTGGCGTGCTGGCGTGGCGTAGACCGTCATTTCGTCCAGAGTCAGGCTCTCCCACCAATCCAGTTCGACCACCCGTTTGGCCGGATAATGGCTGAACCAGCGTTTGAGGCCCAGCGGTACAACGAAAGTGGCATTGCGAAAGCGTTTGGTCAGTTCCCTGATGGTTTGACGATCCAGATGGTCGTAGTGATTATGGGAAATCAGCACCACATCTACCGCCGGCAGCTGCTTTACCGTTAGCGGAGGCGGTGTCTTGCGATGTGGGCCGTAGAAACTCACAGGGGATGCCCTTGGCGACAGTACCGGATCGATCAGCACATGGCGGCCCCCCAGGCGCAACAGCAGAGAAGCATGGCCCAACCACCAGACGCGGTCCTGTTCGCCGCTCAGATCGGCAGCTTGCCACCAGTTGGCGATAAACTGCTCGTAGCCTGCTTGAGGAGGTTTGGGCAGACCGAGCTTCTTGCGTTCGTCTTGCCAGCGCTTCAGATCCCCGGCCTGGTGTAACGACGGCTCCGGGTTGCAGAATCCCTGTGGCGTATGATGCGCTTTGCTGGCATCGTAATATTTGTTGGTTATTTTCAACCCATTCTCTCCCTGTAGTACCATAGTGGTGCCGCAATCGTTACAAGATTGCCTACCCAATAGCTTATAGTATCGCAATGACAAACAACTGACCTTTTTGCGGATGTTGTTGTCATAGCCAGAGTAAGAAGGCCAAGGTCGCCAAGAACCTGTTAAGCCTTTCTTAAGAACCTTGTGATTTACTTACTAGGACATTCTGAAAAAGGAGGAGTTATGAGCCGGACTGCATCAGGCAAGTCACGCGTTCGTATGGGCCGCTATCGCCGAGCGCTGACTACGCAAGGGCAATACTGGAAAATGTATCTGGCAATGAAGCTGCGCCGGCTACGCGTACCGTCACCGCTGCTGTTACTGGCAAGCACCCTGGCAGGCTTTTTTATGCTGGGCCTGCTGATGCTTAGCGTGGTGGTGATTGATGTTATCAGCACCCTGTTCCTGCTGTGCAGAAAGCTGCTGCGGCTGGGGCGCCACCATCAGGGCAATGCCGTCGCCCGTTAACCGTTTGGAGGCGCTGCGGCGCCTCCAACGTGAATACTACCTCTTGTTACCACCCGCCTTTTTACGCCGGGTCAGCAAAAATCCAACCCACAACAACAGTACCCAAACCGGCATCAACAGAACGGAGATGCGGATCCCCGGGCTGAAGTACATGATCACCAGGATCAACGACAGGAACACCAGGCACAGATAGTTGCCAAACGGATACCATAGCGACCTAAAGCTGGTGATCACCCCTTGGCGATCCTTGGCCGCGCGGAATTTCAGGTGCGCCAGGCAAATCATCACCCAGTTAATCACCAACGTAGAGACCACCAGCGCCATCAGCAAGCCAAACGCCTCGCCGGGCATGACGTAGTTAATCAATACGCCTACCGACGTGGCCAACGCCGATAACGCGATAGACAGCACCGGTACGCCACGTTTGTTGACTTTGGTCAGCGCCTTGGGTGCGTTGCCCTGTGTCGCCAGGCCAAACAGCATCCGGCTATTGCAATATACGCCGCTGTTGTAGACCGACAGCGCCGCCGTCAGTACCACCACGTTGAGCATGGTCGCCACCAGGTTGCTGTTGAGCGCATGGAAGATCATCACAAACGGACTGCCCCCTTCCACAACCTTGCCCCAAGGATAAAGCGACAGCAGCACCGTCAACGAGCCGATATAGAAGATCAGGATACGATACACCACCTGATTGGTGGCTTTAGGAATGCTACGGCGTGGATCGGCGGCTTCTGCTGCGGTGATGCCCACCATTTCCAGCCCACCGAACGAGAACATGATCACCGCCATCGCCATCACCAGGCCGCTGATGCCGTGCGGCATAAAGCCGCCCTGATCCCACAGGTTACTAATGCTGGCTTCCGGGCCACCGTTACCGCTGGCCAACAGGTAGGCGCCAAATACGATCATCCCCAGGATCGCCGCCACCTTGATGATGGCAAACCAGAACTCGGTTTCCCCATACAGGCGTACGTTCACCAGATTGACCAGGTTGATCACGACGAAGAAAACCGCCGCCGATGCCCAGGTTGGGATTTCTGGCCACCAGTATTGAATATAAATCCCTACCGCGGTCAGTTCCGCCATACCGACCAGGATAAACATCGCCCAGTAGTTCCAACCGGATAAGAAACCGGCAAAGTCCCCCCAATATTTATAGGCAAAATGGCTAAAGGAACCGGCCACCGGCTCTTCCACTACCATCTCCCCTAGCTGGCGCATGATCAAAAAGGCAATAAAACCGCCAATCGCATAGCCCAGCAGCACGGAAGGCCCGGCCATCTGAATGGTTTGTGCAATACCCAGGAATAGACCGGTACCGATGGCACCTCCCAGGGCAATAAGTTGTATATGTCTGTTTTTTAAACCGCGTTTTAGCGGGGTATCCTGAAGCTGACCGCCCATCTTATCCTCGTCCGGCTGAGTATCCAGGCTGCATTGCGCAAGATATCGCCAACCAATAAATAAACCTGCGGGCGTTTTAACACTTAACCTTTCAGGCATCAAGGATTAGAGCCCGGCGATCGTTAACCGGGCCAGAGGGTTGCAGGAGGTTTGCTACGCCAGCTAGCTTGGCATACCGCACAGTTTGCTGAGGTTACGTGCGCCGATCATCAGCGTCGCCACATAGGATTGACGGCGGGTGATGACCTCAACCGCCACGCGATCGTTTTGATACTTTATCAGGTAGGTTGAGGGCCAGCCTTGTCGGTGCAGCCCATAGCTTTTGGCATGACAATCGATCGCCGCATGGGCAATCACTAAATGAGAGAGAGTGGTATCACCTTTGATAATGCGTTTCATAAAACAGTCTCCGTCAGCGACAGGTCCATTGTCAGAATAAGGCGGTGTCTCATCATTACGGGTCATCTACATTATCGACTAACATTTGATTTATTGCGCTTGCTGACTCAATAAAAAACAGATCATTGCGGCACGCAACGGGCTATGACTGCCAGCCTGCCACTCCCCTTGCTGGGTGATCATACTGGCTTGCCACTGTGGCTGGTCACTTTGTTCGGGGGCATTGAGGCTTATTTTGTTGGCGCAGATAATCGGCCAGGCATCGGAGGGGTTCTTGCAGTAGTCTTTCCCTTTCACGCCGCCGTAAGGGTACCATTTGTCGGGATTTTCCCCGGTGATTAACGCAATGCTGCGGTTTACTTCGGCGTCGCTTTCTTCGTACCATCTAATCATTGCTGACATCCATCTTTCGTAGAGTTGGCGCTACATTACGATGCCAATACGACAGATTTATGACAGCCTGCGGGCCTTTTACATTATTTCTACTAACGGATGACTTGATTATGTTGCTGGGTCTCAACCACCTGACGCTTGCGGTAAGTGAGGTAGAACGCAGCTTTCGCTTTTATGTGGAGGTGCTGGGGTTTACCCCCAAAGCCCGCTGGCATCAAGGTGCCTATCTTACATTGGGTGAACTGTGGCTATGCCTGTCACTGGATGATGCCCGAAGAGATCGGACGTCGAGTGACTATACACATTACGCGTTTACCGTGGCGCCGGAGAATTTTACCCTCATTGTGGAGCGTTTGCGCAAATCAGGCGTACAGGAGTGGAAGAGTAATCACAGTGAGGGCGAATCTTGCTACTTTCTCGATCCCGATCGGCACGCGCTGGAAATTCACTGTGGCGATCTGGCAAGCCGGTTGGCAGCCTGCCGGGAGAAACCCTATCAGGGGATGGTGTTTTACTGAAACGGAATGGTGAGAAGGCGATCCGGTTAAAACTGAAACTGAGATAACCGACGTGTCCTTAACCTTCTCACCAAATGAGGTGCGCGATTAACGCTCTGGGATAAACCCTTTATAACTCAGTGCCGGGCTAAGGTCATCATCATAATCGTCAACCGATGCCTTGTCCCCTCGGGCGGTTTGCACCAACGTTTTTAACAGTGCAGTTTGCTGACGCTGTTGCTCGGCGATTTCCTGCAACAGCTGGATCTGTTCGTTGGCACGTACGCTGGCGCGATTCACGATGAACCAGACCCACAGGCCAAGCAATACAGCCAACACCACAACGGCGATGGAAATCAGGCCGGACGGGCCAGAAGCTAAATCAAACATGGACAACCCTATCTACTCTACTGCCTCAACCAAGCCGATATAGTAACATTCTCACCAAGGCCAGGGACAAGTTTGCGAAAAATTGTTATTTCGCCATGTTACCAGGGAACAATACGCGTGATAGAGCAAATGCCCAGTGCAAACTTCCCACCTTGATCGCAATAGCTATCCAGAGCCAGCAGATAGAAAAGCAAGCAGGCAACCAGCGTTGCCGCTATCACCAGCAGTTTTTTACGCCCCAAACCTTAGCAGCCTTATGATTATGTTGTTAACCTAATCATCAATGCTAGCATAGGCAACTTAAACGAAGTTTAACCGGCCGTTTAGATTTCCCTGTCCATCAGGGGCAGAAGATAACCCGGTTACTCGCGGTTAAACTTCATCTCAATCAGCGCAATCGCTTTTTCAATCGCCCGCTTGGTGATTGGATCGGCCCCGGCCGGGTGGCTGCTAAAATCGATACTCTTGAGCTGGCTGGCCATTTTGTCCCGTACTTCGGTCGGCGCGATCACGTCGATCACATCCAGGATCTGCTTGATAACCAGTTGGCAGGCAACCAGATCGGAAACCAGTTCTTGATCGTTGCTCAGTGCGCTAGACATAATTTTTCCTCTGTTGATTTAAACGCGGCAAAGAATACCACGCCGTTTTGCATTTTGCCGCAGGCGTTCCGCCCTGAATTTTCGGCAATAATACGCATGCCTTGCAAAAACCAGCGGCAGAATTGTGGCCTATACTAGGCTGTGCCTCACACTCAACAGGAGAGCAATCATGGCAAATCATAATGTGAAATCTTGGGCGACAGTGCGTGAAACCTCGGTAGAAATTGCCGAAGCGATCTTTGAGTTGGCCGGTAATGATGAGGTTTTGGCGCAAAAAATTTGGGAAGAAGGCAGCGACGAGGTGTTACCGCTGGCGTTCAGTAAAACCGAAGCCGACCAACTGTACTGGGGCGAAGAGACCATCGAGCGTAAAAACGTCTGAGGCCCCTCACCCCAACCCTCTCCCACAGGGAGAGGGAGTTAGTACAGCGATGTAGTCAAGTACCGTGATCGATCCGTTTCCCTCCATAAAAAGCGCTGATTCAGTGCCGTGGTCAGGTAAGTTTCTGCAACTGATAGCAAACTCGATCGCCCCTTTGGCCAAGGTGAGTCAGCCGATGCTCATGATGAATCACTACACTTTCACTCGGCGATAAAGCGCTCAAGACGATGACGTAGCTGAGCGTTCTCCCTGCGCAACTGTTCAATCTCATCAAGCAGCGTCAGTGCCACCGCAATGCCGGGCCAATCCAGAGCCAGTTCACGTTGCAGACGCTGGGCGCGATTAAACGCCGCCACCGCCCCATCATCAAACAGCCAATCATCCACCGTCAGATCGCGGGGCTGGATCACTCCCAACCCGACCACCTCGGCCAGTTCACTTTCCGTTACGCCGGTATGCAGGCAAAACTCGGTAATGGTAAGGGTTATCTGTAGCTTGGCCATTATGCTTTACTCCATTGCGTACGAGGATCGAAGGCCTGATTCGCCTCGGCCAGTCGTTGCCAGAGTGCGGCGCTGTCTGCATCGGGTTTGGCAGGCATGACAATCTTGATCACCGCATACAAGTTGCCGGTCTCTTTTTTGCTGACCAGCCCCTTCCCTTTGACGCGTAACCGCTGCCCGGTCTGGCTCCCCGCAGGGATGGTCAACAGGATATTGTCCGCCAGCGTGGGGACAGAAACCTTGGTGCCCAACGCAGCCTCCCAAGGTGCCAAGGGCAGAACGATTTCCAGATCGTGCCCGATCACCTCAAACAACGGATGCGGTGCCAGCTGAATGATCAGGTACAAATCGCCATTGGCTCCGCCAGCCATACCCGGCACACCTTGGCCTTTCACGCGGATACGCTCCCCGTCTGCCACGCCCGCCGGGATTTTCACGTTCAGGGTTTTAGCGATCTCTTTCTCTGTCTGACCAAATGCGTTGTACACCGGCACCTTATAGCTCAGGGTGCGGGTTTGCTCAGTAAGGGTTTCCTCCAGGAACAGCGCCACGCCGATCTCAACATCCTGCCCACGGGCAGCACGCGGTTGGCCCTGCTGGCGGCCACGCGCACGCTGGCCAAACATAGAGGAGAAGATGTCGGAGAAATCCTCGGCACCACCATACTCTTCACGCCGGGTCTGGCGGCCGAAGTTGGGTTCGTTTCGATGCAGCCGCATTTGGTCATATTCGGCCCGGCGTTCGCTGTCTTTCAGCACTTCATAGGCTTCTGCGACTTCTTTGAAGCGCGTTTCGGCATCGGGCTCGGTACTGACATCGGGGTGATATTTGCGTGCCAGGCGGCGGTAGGCGGTTTTGATAGCCTTGATATCATCTGAGGGTTTAACCTCTAGAATGGCGTAGTAATCCTTGATTTCCATAATGCTATGGTCTCTTTACTGTGGCCGGAAAAGTGGATAGCGCGTTGATGCGTGAGCAAGTTGAGGAGATAAGGCTCATTGTAGCGCCATCAAGCAGTTAGTGCAGTATGCGCATCACTTCACGCGGTGATTTAGCGTTTCGGGCTGATTTGTTGCGGAGCGTGCGGAAATGCCGTGCTGACAAAGTGTTGATGACTCGGCCCATATCTGAGCCGGTCAACAGGTTGCGAGTGAATTTCGAGTTAACATTGCAGGTTCCGGTTGCTAGCCAGTTTCACGGTTCTTCACCTCCCACGCCTTGCGTGTTATTGACCATCATCACTGGCATTGCCAGAAAAGCGGCGACGCCCACGATCACAAAAAGAGTAATAATCACTGTCATTAACATGCGATCACCCCATCAACGTGGCGTTGTTACGGCTGACTCTCTGTTTTGGTTAATTACATTGCTGGCCTGGACTACTTGGCATTTGCGGTAGCGGGCAAGTTCAGATTAGCTGGTTTTTCCGAATGCTGGCAAGCCCTGTATTGAGGCTTTTTTCTGCTGGATGTTGGGTCGGCCCGCCGTTCAGCGGTGGCACGGCTGGACCGACCTCAGTTTATTGCATCAGAACCAGGGGAATTGGCCCATGACGTTTTGATAAAACAGCATACGTCCGACAATTTCCCCCGACACCAGTGCCACCCCCGCGATCACGGCTATCGATGGAGCCAAACGTGTGCGCTGGCTAAGCACCGCGAACAGCACGCCTCCCACCAACATACTGCCAACCAGTTGCCACCAAAGCATGATCCCTTGAGCGCTGGCCCCGGCAATCTGGTAACGCCCCACCAGCGTGGCCAGCAGCAACAGGCAGCCCACCAGCAGACCATAACGAACCGTGCGCGGAACGGCCAAGCCGCAGCAGTTCAAATAGATCCCCAAGGTGGCGAACCCCAGCAGTAACGCGGTACTCAGAAACGCCAATTGGGTCAGTGGCGTATGCCACAGCGGATGGCTGGCCATTTGGTAGTAGATTTGCGCCGAGACCAGAATGGCGGCAATCCCCACTACCGATGTGACGAGCCCTAATGTGGTGATCAAGGCCGACTTCTGCGGCCGCAGCCAGCAAGCTGCCAACATCAGGAACAGGCTGATATTCACCAGGATAAAGGCGATCACCTCACGGCTTAACCAGGAGTGCGGCAGGCCCAGCACCGCGCGGTAAGCCCCAAACGGGCTCCCCAGGTGCAGCAGTGACAAGCTGGAGCCAACGACCTCCACCAGCCACAATCCCAGAACCAGATATTTCAGTTGCCCAACGGGCATCTGGGGGGTTGGTCGTAGGCGGTAAAGCGTCAGGGCGATCACGCCACCAATGCCCCATTGGCAAAGCACGGTAAAAAACACCAACGGCAGTTCATATTCGTTCATGGCAGCACCTTTTTATTTGTCCGCTGGAATAATGACCACGTTCGGGCCGCTGATGCGATAGTCAGGCATGTGATATCTAGCCTCCAGTACCGCCCAATCCGTCGAGTGGATCTTCCTTAACTCCTCGATATCGCCAAACTTCAATACGCCCGCCGGGCAAGACGCCACGCAACGCGGCGACAATCCTTCATCCAGACGCTCGGCACACATATTGCACTTGCTGGTTTTACCTTCCTGCGGATCGAAAACTGGGGCGTTGTACGGACAAGCCATAATGCACATGCGGCAGCCGATGCATTTCTCGTGATCCTGTACCACAATGCCGTCCGGGCGCTTATGGTAAGTATCCGCCGGGCAAACCTTCATGCACTGCGGGTCGTCACAATGGTTGCAGGACATCGAAATAAACCCTTCCGAGTTCGGGCCATCGGTTTCATACTCCCGCACCCGCCGCCAAAGCACGCCCGGTGGCGTCTGATTCTCTGACTTACAGGCCATGGAACAGGTTTTACAGCCGTAACAACGCTTAATATCAATCAGAAAGCCATATTGTTTGGTCATGGGTTATCCCTCCGCCCGTACATCAACCAGCGTACTGTTACAGCAATGCCCGGTACCCAACGCCTCTACGGCGTCATTGGTGACGTGGCTGCTGCTACCTCCCTGCTGTTCCCACCAGCCGTTATCCAGAGAAACCACGCCTCGTTTGATATGCGTCGTCACCACGGCAATCGCCCGATGCTCTCCCCGCTGGTTAAATACGGTGGCCCAGTCGCCGTGTTTGATCCGGCGCTGTTGCGCATCCTGCGGATGGATCATCACGTTAGGCTTATTGCGCTGCACCTCAAGGATCCATTCGTTCATACCGTGGCTTGAGTGAATGCTGCGGGCCAGCTTGCGTTGTACCGCCATCAGCGGATACTTGGCGGCCAATTCCGGCGAGCCTTGTGGCGATTCATTCACTCGCAGATAAGTAACGACCGGCGAGAACGCCTTCTTCTGCCACTCTTCAATAAAGAAGTGGGCTTTACGGGTCGGCGTGCGGAACACCCCATTTTCAAATGGGATCCAGTCGCCGCTCACCGGTAGCACCGGCCCTTTTTTCAGCTGTTCCAGGGTGATACCGGAACCTTGCAGGCACGCATTGATGTAATGCTCAATTGGCTGGTTAAACACGTCGCCAAAGCCAAAACGCTCAGCCAGACGCGCAAAGATCCAATAATCCGGCTTGGCTTCACCCGGTGGCTCGACCGCTTGCTCCATCAGTTGCACATAGTGGCTACGCACGCCCGCCATCAGGCTGACATCTTCAAAAATGGTCGTCACCGGCAGCACCAGGTCGGCATACAGCGCGGTAGAACTCATCAGGTTATCGGCCACCACCACGAAGGGGACCTTTTCCAACGCCTTTCTGACCATGTTGGTGTTAGGCAACTGAGTCATGACCCCCATGGTCATAATCCACCAGAATTTGATCGGATAAGGTCGGTCATTGACCACCCACTCGCCCACCTTGGAAACCGGTATCGGAGTGATTTTCTTCACCGCAGGCGCGGGTGGAATGATCGGACCGAACTTCGCCATTTGGCGTGCTCCGCCCGCATCACAGATCCCTGCTCCCCGTTTGCCGATATTGCCGGTGAGCAAGGCCAGGTAGAATTGGCTGGCGGCCACGTAGGTACCAAATTCGGTGCGCTGGGCACCAGACATGTTTTGCACAATCATCGCCGGAGCGGTGGTGGCATAGTCGCGGGCCAAGCGCAAAATGGTGTGGGCAGGAATGTCGGTTTCAGCCGCGACCCGGTCAAGCGTCCATGGTGCAGCCTGTTGGTAAACGGTTTCGAACACGGTACGGTAGCCGCTGTCGGCTGGCAGTTGGTGCTGGAATAGCGCCGGGGTGATACCCGCCTTGTCATGCCGTACCAGGCTCTGGCTGGTGCAGTCATAAACCAGATAGCTTTCAGTGTCGTTGGCATCGGCACGCACCAATTGATCTTTGGCATCCACCAGATACACCGCGCCGGTATGCTGGCGCAGGAAATCCGCGTCGATATGCTGCTCTTCGATAATGATCTTCATCATCCCGAGCGCTAAAGCCGTATCCGTACCTGGAACAATCGGGATCCATTCGTCGGCTTTGGCGGCGGTCTCGTTAAAGCGTGGGTCGATAACCACGATGCGCGCGCCCTGCTCTTGCGCACGTAGATAATTTTTAAAATACGCCTGCATGGTCACCGCCGGGTTGTTGCCCCAGCAGATGATCAAACGGCTGTCGGCAATGGTGTCGCGGGTATCGGCATAGCGTAATCCCACCATTGGCATCATCGCCGCCGTCACTGCCGAGCAACAGAGTGACCCCGCCTGTTTAACCGAACCACCCAGATAATCGAAGAACGCCTTGCCCATATCGTTCTTTATCGAGTCCATGTTGCCAGCATGGGTGGACAGCAGCAGCCCTTCGTTGCCCTGTTCCTTGATGGTGGTAAGGATGTTTTTTTCGATTAAATCCAGTGCCTGTTGCCAGGTAATAGGTTCGAATTTGCCCTCACCTTTCTTGCCTACCCGCAGCAGAGGCGTCGTGATGCGCTGCTGGTGATAAACCCATTTGGTACGGCTGATGCCCCGCAGGCAACATTTCACATTGAAGCCTTCCGTCGCTTCAATCTTCATCAGCTTTTTCTGATAGACGTAAGCGGTCAGGTTGCAGTGCAGGCACTCCATCGCACAGGTTGAGCGAAAGGTTTGATAATCCGACAGTTTTAGGTGGATGCGGCGTAAGGGTTCTTGTTGACCCGTTGATAAGGAGAAGGCGCAAGGCGAAAGTGAAGCCAGGCCAATAACGCCCAGCCCTTTTAGCAACGTGCGCCGTTTTAGTCTGAGTGAAGCAATATCGTTCATAGTTTTATTCTCGGTAAGATCACGTCCTGGTGTTCACTATAAATAAACCGAGTTAACCCATAGTATATTGAAGCAGATCAATCCACCTCAAAATAGTTAGTCCTTGCGCGCTGAAAATTATCCTGCTGCGGTGCCAGGCTCAGGTTAGCGGGGGCATTCACCGCCTTAAACTGGTAAAGTGATCGGATCGAGGTAATGGCAAGTAAGGTAAGCAGAATGTCGGAAGTTCAAGGCGTAAATTCGGTCGATATTGCCGTATCGGTATTAGAGAGTGTCACCGCACTGGGCGGAAACGCCCGCGCTTCGGATATCGCCAAACACAGTGGGCTGTCGAAAAGCCGGCTGCATAAATATCTGGTTTCGCTGTGCCGTAGCCAGATGCTGTATCAGGAGCAGGAGACCAGCCGCTATTCGCTTGGCAGCAAACTGTTGGCGCTGGCCGCGGCGGCAGGCAAACAACAGACGCTGGCGACAATCATCAATAATGCGCTCTGTGAGCTGCGTGATGAGCTGAACTACTCCACCGGTTGGGCGGTGCGCCAAGGGGGTAACATCTTGCTGACGCGCTACAATCGCAGCCATAAAAATATCGATATCGATTACCTCGAAAACACCCTCATCCCCATGAATGCCAGTGCGGCAGGCTATGCCTATCAGGCGTTTGATAGCTCTATTACGCCACTGCTCGAGGCTAAAGAGCTCGAAAAGATCCGTCTGCAGGGCTATGCGGTACGTTACAATGTTACCGAAGGCATCCCCGGGGCACGCGCGATAGCCTGCCCGATTTTCAGCCAGGATAACGTCCTGTTGGGAATGGCGATCACCATGGGGTTTATTCCAGACGACCCGGCAGAGATTGTCCGTCTAGCAGGTCGCCTGATGGCGAAGGTCAAAACGATCCCGCTTTAACCGGCACGAAGGTGACAACCCGGGGCCTGTAAGGTACGCTAAGTGAGCCTGCCGTAAGCGCTGCGCTGCGGTTAAACAACAAAATCAATTGGGTAAAGTTATTGATACAAGAACATCACCTCGCACTAGTCTGCGCACTCAGTAAATGGGTCGAAACCCACTTGGGACGAGTGATCCACCTTGAAGAGTTAGCCGAGTATTCCGGCTATTCACTGTGGCATATGCAGAAGCTGTTCAAAGAAGCGACGGGGATCTCGCTGGGCAAGTACATCCGTGAGCGTCGCCTTGCCGGAGCGGTGTACCAGTTGCGCAGCAGCGAGGCTTCCATTTTCGATATCGCCTTGGATTTTGGTTTCGGTTCCCAATCACACTTCACCTACATGTTCAGAAAGCGTTTCAACATTACGCCCTATGACTTCCGCCAGGATTTGAGTGTCGATCTGCATATCGAACCTCCGCTACATATCATTCACCAGAAGATGGCATGAGACGGCAGCAGGTTGCTTAAGTTATTACAAAAGAAACGGCCCCAGAAAGGAGCCGTTGGCTGAGTGTGCTAGCTATGTCGGGTTGTTGATTAATCATCCAGCGTTACTTTAGTGCTACCGCCACGAGTACAGCAATGCAAACCCAAAACACCGCCGTGGCGATCACTACATGGGATAATCTTGCATGGGAGAGTAATTGACTCATAAACACCTCGCTTACATCGGCAATAGAACTGACAGAATTTCCGTACAGATTAATCTCAGCTTAGCAGGACCTGGCTATTAACGACAGCGTGCTAATTCGGGATAGATAACAATATTTGATTAACATCACAAACACATTTAAGAAATACATTCACTTTAATCATTAATTATGGCTTAAATATAATTAAAGTGAATTTATTTAGATTCGTTAATCAACCAAGTCCGCAGATCATGCTGCCTGACCATCATAAGCAAAGACCGTCAAAAAATGTGTCACCCCCTGCTACGCCTGAGCTGTAGCGGCTCTGCCATGGCGGAAAAATGCCATCCAACGATCGTTGTCTATTTAACAGCACACAGCCGACGAATAATTCGCCACAACCTTTATTAGTGGTTAAATCGCAGCTAGTGCGTTAAATCCCAAATAAACCAAGGTATATGGCAAAAAATTTTCATCGTCGAATCAAGAATTGCGATAGACGCAGCTCTGGCCTCAGCCCCCTTTGATGTAACAGCTTTTGGCATCGACCTCTTTATCGATATGCCGCAGATCGGATAAATACGTGATGCCAAACAGGATCGACACGACAAGCAACACTGAGACCAATAAGGCAATGACCGCAATAAGCTTGGTTTCATCATGCGGATTGTGTTCCATTTTATCTCCTAAAAACAGTAAGTTAATCCCACCTACTGTGTGATCGTCAACGTAAAAATGATCAATATGCAGCAACCACCGTCAACGTTGTGATGACGCGTTGCGCATTGTCCATGGTTTTCCTGATGTTTGTTGTCTAATGGGGTGTTCACACCCTCTACTCTCTTATCGCCAGCCATAACACCTTGATGCTAAAAAGGGGTAACTCCAGGCTCAAGCAGCAGCCAAATTTACGCTGGTGACAACTAAGATTTTTCTTGCATGCAGACGCTACCAATTTTCTGCAACAGGGTCAAGATTCTCAGGGCTAGTCGCCAGCGTGCGGACTGGAAACATTCGTTGGATTTATCGAATTGCGGGTGGGTAACTTATAAGGGGCGAACGTCTGTATGAACGTACGTATTGGTAGAGGAATTTCAGCACAGCGCCCCAAATGGGGCGCCGGATTACGCAGTTCTAAGCTCAAGCTTCGATTGCTTAGGCCTCCAGCATCATTGTGGGATGCGCAATACCTGGCCCGGATAGATTTTATCTGGATGGCTTAGCATCGGTTTGTTAGCTTCAAAGATCTTGTTGTACAGGTTGGCATTGCCATACATCTCTTTGGCAACGGCGCTCAGGGTATCGCCCTTCTTGACGGTATAGAAGCGGCTTTCCGCTTCTGGTTGCGCTACTGCAACATTATCTTCTACGCCGCTGATGCCTGCCACGTTACCCACGGCTACCAGAATTTTTTCTTTCAGTTCCTGGCTGATACCGTCCCCGGTGACCACAGCCTTGCCATCAACGACCTGAACATCCACCTTATCCGTATCGGGCAGGCCACTGTTATCAAGGTGCGCTTTCAGCTTGGCGCTTTGATCCTCAGCGTTACCACTCACCGTATCCCACAGTTTTGCGCCAGCTTCTTTGACGAAGTTAAACAATCCCATATTCGCTCCCGTTAATGATTGGATAGTTAAGAAATTTTAAAACTCAT
Source organism: Serratia sp. T13T92 (assembly GCF_047530105.1). Taxonomy (NCBI): domain Bacteria; kingdom Pseudomonadati; phylum Pseudomonadota; class Gammaproteobacteria; order Enterobacterales; family Yersiniaceae; genus Serratia; species Serratia sp. T13T92. The sequence goes on from NZ_JBLJAK010000021.1 coordinate 43,729, forward strand.
TAAGCTTAGCAGTACAGAGCGGAACTTCAATCCTCTTGAGGATGATTAAACGCTGCCATAATTCTGAAAATACCGTTTTTGTCTGGTCAATTATTATTTTTTTGTATTAATTAGCTAAATTCAGCCAAATTTTACCTACAATGGGGGTTGGAGCCTTAATGGGGGACGCAATAGGTTATGTACGCATTGGTGATGTTCGTTTGCTATCTGGATGGCGGCTGTGCCGATATCGTTGTCGACGTGCTGCGTGATGAGCATCAATGCCTAGTAGCAATGAAAGAACAACGGTTACGCCATGCCGGCTGTTTTCCGATCGAGGACTTTATCGACGGCTTCTGGCTGCCTGCCAGCGAGTACGCTCCTTTCTGAACCCACACGCCAAACTGAAAAAGGCAGAGCTTGCGCTCTGCCTTTTGAACCACTCCCGACACAGGAATGAGGTTTGAATACGACTTAGAAACGGTAGGTCAAGCTGGCTGCCACGATGTTGTCAGTGTTCAGTTTCAGCTTGTTATCGTCATTCAACTGGTTGATTTTGTAATCAACGTAGGTGTACATGTTTTTGTTGAAGTAGTAAGTCGCGCCGATATCGATATATTTCACCAGATCGACATCGCCGATGTTCTCAATGTCTTTACCCTTGGACTGCAGGTAGGCCAGTGATGGGCGCAGACCATTTTCGAACTGGTATTGCGCGACCACTTCAAAGTTTTGCGTCTTGTTGGCAAAACCAGCAACGCTGTTAACCGTGATCGGGGTCATGTTGCGGGTTTCAGCATACATGGCCGCCAGATACACTTGGTTGGCGTCATATTTGAGCGCGGTGGTCCAGGCAGTTGCGCTGTCACCTTTACCGTATTGAACTGCCTTCTGAGCTTGCGTACGGTTAGAATCAGAGAAGGCTACCGCAGCACCAATACCGCTACCGCCGATGTCCTGATAGTCCACAGACATGCCATAGCCGTCACCGTTCTGCTTGTGGATGTTGCTGCGGTCGTTCTCGTTCTTACCTTGGTACTGCAAGGCGATATTCAGACCATCTACCAGACCGAAGAAGCTGCGGTTACGGTAGGTAGCCAGGCCGGTAGAACGGCCATTCATGAAGTTATCGGTGAAGGTATAGGTATCACCGCCAAACTCCGGCAGCATATCAGTATACGACTCTACATCGTAAACCACACCGTAGTTACGGCCATAGTCAAAGGAACCGTAGTTGGCGAATTTCAGGCCAGCGAAGCCCAGACGAGTTTTGGTGCCTTCGGTACCCGCTGACTCAGCGTGGTTAGCCTGGACGTTGTATTCCCATTGGCCGTAACCGGTCAAATCGCTGTTAATCTGCGTTTCGCCTTTAAAACCAAAACGCACATAGGTCGCGTCGCCATCGGCAGATTTGTTATCGCTGAACAAGTGCTTGGCGTTAACACGGCCGTACAGGTCGAGTTTATTGCCATCTTTGTTGTAGATTTCGGCCGCATTGGCCATTGAGGCGGCGGTGGCAAGAACAACCGCCAGGGCTACTACACTGCGTTTCATCATTTATTTTCCTAGATTTTATTAAAAGCTGCCCGTCACGCCCAATTTATGCTTTGGGCTGTGATTTTTATCATTTTGTTTTTTATCTACGCCCCTTAATAAAGCGCCATGTGACATTAGCATCATGAATAAAAACTTAAAATAAAAAAGTTCATGAAACAGTGCACATAAAGCATGTTTATTTGTAACTAAATATTACACAAAAACGTTATTCTAATATAATGATTTAAATAGATATTTATCGCATAAACCATAGTAGCTACGTTTTTCAGCACCAAAATGGTGCGCCCACGTTTCATTTTGTGTGATTTACCTACGATTTTTAATAACCACAAAATTAGCATGCTAAGTAATAACGTTACTTATTTCACACTTTTAACTTATATCAATCTGATTAGCGGAAATGGCGCGAATAATTCTATCTTTAATCTGTTTTTTACTCATTGGGGTAAATCATAGCGAGTAGTGACACGTAACAGGCAAAATACCCTGTCAACTGATTAAATAAATTACGCTATTAAAGTTTGAAAGGAAAAACGTCGCCACAGGTCACTTACCTGTGGCGTAATGAATGGGTGAGATTAAAACAGGGTACTACGCGGGACTTCGGTCAACATCATGCCTGCACGTAACCCCAATGCCACCTTGGGGTTGGGAAATAGCACCCACTCCTTTTCATGCTGCACCCGATAGCTTTCCCCCGGCTGCTCATACAATAAAGTGCCCTGCGGCAGAGCGGTAAAATTGGCGGTATCGTCACTTAAATAGAGTTTGAACGATTCACTGCGTTTAATCAGCGACCGCTCGACACGGAACACCCGAATCGGAGCCTCCCTGCGCAAAGGGAGAGATTGCCCACAGACCAGCGCCTGCAGTGCTTTATTGATAGCGGAAAACTGCTGCAGATCGTTGCTGCCAAAGGGACGCGCCTTGCCCAATTCGAGGGTACAGCTGGCCGCCTGCGCATGCTCGCTGGAAAAGTTGCTGAACGTACCACCGGCCGCTTGGTGTACCACCAATGCATCCAACTCGGCGGCGTCTAGTAACGCCAACATCTCGGAGCTGTAACTCTGTGGTTGATAGGGCAAGATACCAAAGCGTGGCAGCAGCGATCCGCGGATCGCCGTGTGCAGATCGTAATGAAAACGTGTGGCCTGCTCTCCGGCAAAGAAACTGCTGACCGCTTGCTCTAACTGCTGCGCCCGCGCCGTTTCGCCAGAGGGCTCAAACTGCTGATAGCGCCCACCAAACATGCGATTCATATCGCTTGCCAGATAACGTTGATTGGTTCGCATCGCAGGTGGATTACCCAACACCACCAGCAAGCGCACCGCCAAGGGCCGCACGCCTGCGAAGATCTCGTTCACTAGCCGGTCTAACAGTTCGATCGGGGCCGTTTCATTGCCGTGAATACCGGCAGAAAGCACCACGGCTTGCTGATAGCCCTGCAGCGGGCTGAGCTCCAATAGCCCTTCCCCCAACCACTTCCAGCGCAGTGCAGCATTTTCACCCTCGGGGATGGCGGGTGGCGTTCCAGCCAACGTCAGAGCCAATAAATTGTTCACTATTGCCTCCGGTTACTGTTGGAACGGGTAAACATTACCCAGCCCAAGGAGAGAAGTCAGGGCATCCAGTGCCGCACGCCCTTCATGCAGCAATTGCGGGTCTGCCAGATCCTCTTGTACCAAGCGATCGCGGTAATAGCGGTCTACCCAGTCGTTCAGGGTGGTGAAAAGCGTATCGTTCATCATCACCCGTGGGTTCACCGCTCTCAACTCAGCTTCGTTCAGCGCCACGCGTAAACGCAGGCAAGCCGGGCCACCGCCGTTGCGCATGCTTTCGCGCAGGTCGAACACCTTGATCTCGTCGATTGGCCCACCGCTGGCCACCATCTCCGACAGATAATGCCAAACGCCCGGATGCTGGTGGGACTCTTCCGGTACCACGATCATCATCTTGCCATCGGCTTTGGTCAGGATCTGGCTGTTAAACAGGTAGGTCGCCACCGCATCCCCCACGCTGACACGAGAGGTTGGCACTTCTATCGCCACCAGCTCCGTCTCCAGTATGGCCATCTTACGGCGGATTTGAGCCAGCCCCTGCTGCTGGTGCAGGAACGCCTGCTGATGATGGAACAGCACCTGCTGATTGCTGACGGCGATCACGTCGTTATGGAAAACGCCCTGGTCGATCACCGCCGGATTTTGTTGCAGGAATACCGTGTGTTGCTCGTGCAACTGATGTAGACGGGCGATCGCCTCACTGGCCTCGCGCGTCTGGCGTGCCGGGTAACGCGTGGGGGCACTTTCCCCGCCAAACTCCTGCTTGCCGTACACAAAGACCTGCACCCCAGGTTTGGCATAGTCGCCCCCAAGGCGGTTATGGTTGGCAGCGCCCTCATCCCCAAAGAGTGCCACCTGCGGTAAGGCATCATGGTGAGTAAAGTATTGCTCATCATTGAAGATGGCTCGCAGCACGCTAGAAGTGGTTTCAGCCTCAATCGCACGATGGAATTTGTTATTCAGATTGGCGGCGGTGAAATGCACTTTGCCATCCAGACTGTCTGGCGAAGGCGAAACCGTCGCGGCATTGGCCGTCCACATGGATGAGGCCGAACTGAGCGCCGAGAGCAGGCGCGGTGAGGTTCGCATCGCCTGGGCCAGCACGCTCTCGTCGCTACCGCTGAAGCCCAATTTACGCAGCGTGGGAAGATGAGGTCGTTCCTGCGGAGGCAGCACGCCCTGCTGGAAGCCCATATCTGCCAGCGCTTTCATTTTCAGCAGCCCCTGCTTTGCCGCCAGCTTGGGGTTCGATACGCTGTTGCGGTGCTGCGTCGAAGCCTCATTGCCAAACGACAGCCCGGCATAGTGGTGCGTCAAGCCAACCAACCCATCGAAATTGACTTCATATCCGGACATTTTGCTCTCCTGTAAACTGCGAAGGGTGATACCTGTCACCGGGTGCTATCTCCCTCACCCTAACCCTCTCCCCAAGGAGAGGGAATCGAACGTGCCAACATTAACTTCTCCTGCTACCTAACCGGTGTCAGATATAAACTGATGCTACAGAGGTATCTCCGTTCCTGACCTCGACGCCGCTCTGGCCCCCTCTCCCTGAGGGAGAGGGTTGGGGTGAGGGGGAAACATCAATGGCAACACAACCGTTAAACAATCTATTTCAATAAGTTAGAAACAAACCTGGCAATCAGTTAAATATCAGGCCCGGTGACAGGCTGGTTGGCAGCGTCAGGCTGGCACTTTCCAGCGAAGCCATCGGCCATGCGCAGTAATCTGCCGCATAGAACGCACTTGGCCGATGGTTGCCAGAAGCTCCCACACCACCGAAAGGTGCCGCGCTAGAAGCGCCGGTCAGCGGCTTGTTCCAGTTGACAATACCGGCTCGCGCCTCCAGCAGCAGCCGTTCGAACTGCTCCCGCTGCGGGGACACCAGCCCAACGGACAGGCCATAGCGCGTGTTATTAGCCATGCGCAACGCCTGGTCGAAATGGTCGTAACGAATGATCGTGGTCAGCGGGCCAAAATATTCTTCGTCTGGCACGTCCGCCACGCCTGTCACATCGATAATACCGGGGCTTAATAACGCGCTGCCGCTCTCCAGCGATTTCATGGTCAACAAGGCTTTACCGCCCAATGCCAACAGGTGATGCTGAGCTGCCAGCATGTTTTCTGCCGCAGAGGAGGAGATCACCCCGCCCATAAACGGCTGAGGCTCAGCATCCCAACGGCCAATGCGCAGCGTAGATGCCACCTGAACCAGGCGTGTAATAAAGGCATCGCCCTGTGGCCCGTTTCTCACCAAAATGCGGCGAGCACAGGTACAGCGCTGTCCGGCAGAAATAAACGCCGATTGAATGGCCAGATTCACCGCCGCGTCACAATCTTCTACCTGTTCGACGATCAGCGCATTATTGCCACCCATCTCCAGCGCCAGGATCTTTTCTGGCTGACCAGCCAATTGGCGATGCAGGTGATAGCCGGTGCCAGCACTGCCGGTAAACAGCAGCCCATCAATATCGGCACAGCTTGCCAAGGCCTCACCGGTTTCACGTCCACCTTGCACCAGATTGATCACCCCATCCGGCAAACCCGCCTGCAGCCACAGCTGTAACGTCACCTCCGCCGTCAACGGCGTCAATTCGCTGGGTTTGAACACCACGCAGTTGCCCGCCAGCAGCGCCGGAACGATATGCCCATTGGGTAAATGGCCAGGGAAGTTATACGGACCAAACACCGCCAGCACGCCGTGCGGCCGATGGCGTAACACCGAAGCACCGTCGGCCATTGCAGTTTCCGTCACCCCAGTACGCGCCTGATAGGCCTGCAATGAAATGCCCACCTTGCCAATCATCGCCTGGACTTCGGTCAAGGTTTCCCAGCGGGGTTTACTGGTTTCACGGCTGATGGTCTCAGCCAGATGTTGCTTATGCTCTTCCAGCAACGCCGCGAAGCGTTTTACCAACTGTTCGCGCTGCGCAAACGGCGTGCGCGCCCAGGTAGGGAAAGCCTCGCGTGCAGCTGCGCAGGCCGAAGCCACGTCGTCAATACTGGCCGCATTGGCTTGCCACAGCGGCAGGTTATCCAACGGATCGGTTTTGCTGAATTCAGCGCCCCGGCCAGCCAGCCAGACGCCATTAATTAACAATGCAGGATGCGACATTACATTTTCTCCTGAGCGATAAGCTTGATGACCCGTACCGGGCTCCCCTGTTCGACACCCAGTGCCGCTGCCGTCTCGGCGTTGATACGCAGACGGTCATCATGCAGTTGGGCATGCACCAACAGGGCGCGATAATTTTGATAGTTGTCGTTGGCCACCAGGTAGGCCGGGGCCTCGCTGAATACCTGCGTATCATCCAGCACCACCTTCACCATTTTGCTGCGCTTCACCGCACGGATCTCGTCGATCTCGGCTTCCAGCGTCGGGCCCCCATCAAAGATATCGACGTAGCCCTGGTAGCGTAGCCCTTCGGCTTCCAGCAGCTTGCGCGCTGGTGCGGTTTGCGGGTGAACTTCGCCGATCACCTTCTGCGCATCTTCGGCCAGAAAGTCGACGTACAGCGGGTGTTTCGGCATCAGTTCGGCGATAAACGCCTTTTGCCCGGTGCCGCTGAGATAGTCCGCCTTGGCGAACTCGATAGAAAAGAAGTGGCGGCCAACGCTTTCCCAGAAGGGGGAACGGCCATTTTCATCGGAATAACCGCGCATCTCCGCGATCACTTTGCGGGAGAATTGGTTGCGGAATGCGGCCATAAACAGGAAGCGCACTTTTGACAGCAGCTTGCCATTCTCACCATGGCGGTAGTCCGGATCGAGGAACAGCGTACAAAGTTCCGAATGGCCGGTATGGTCGTTGCTTAAAAACAGCGTTGGCACCGATTTATAGACATTAAGCTGCTTTGAGGCATGCACCTGGGTACCCACGCGGAAGCTATACCAGGGTTCGGTCAGCCCAACCGCGACTTCGATCGCGCTGACGCCAACGACCTGTTGCCGTTCGGTATCCTCCATAACAAACAGATAGCAGCGATCGCTCTGGGGAAGTTCGCCTTGCCAGGTTTTTAACGCCCGCTCAATACGTGCCGACAGCGTCTCTTCATTCTGCGGCAAAGAGGTGAGGCCAATACCGGATTTACCGGCGAGCGTCAGCAGGTCAGCCAGGTCACGGCGCTCTATGGGGCGGATAATCATCATAATGCGAACCTCGGAAGTCATCGGCTGCGCACCGGGCGCAGCCGCCTTGATTAGCTGCAAATCCGCGCCACAGCACGCGCGAACCGCGCCAGCCCCTCTTTCACATCCTGTTCAGGGATGATCAGCGAAGGCGTAAAGCGCACCACGTCCGGGCCAGCGATCAGGGCTATCACCCCCTCCTCGTTAGCCAGTTGGGTGAGCTGTTTGGCTCTACCGGCATATTCCGGGTTCAGCACGCAGCCAATTAACAGGCCCGCCCCGCGGATTTCGCTAAAGATCGGATACTGTAGGTTGATTTCCGTCAGTCCGGCGATAAACCATTCGAGACGCTGCTTCACCCCATCAAGGACTTCCGGAGTGTTAATCAGCGAGAACACCACCCCAGCTACCGCCGCCGCCAGCGGGTTGCCGCCGTAGGTGGTGCCATGAGTGCCAACGCCCAGGGTTTTCGCCAGCTTGTCGGTGGTGATCATCGCGCCGATCGGGAAGCCGCCGCCCAACGCCTTGGCAGTGGTCAACACGTCTGGCACCACCCCGTAATTCATATAGGCATACAGCGATCCCGTGCGGCCCACGCCGGTTTGCACCTCATCAAAGATCAGCAGTGCGCCGTGGCGATCGCACAGTTCACGCAGCCCTTGCAGGAACTGCGGTTGTGCCGGAACCACCCCGCCCTCGCCCTGAATCGGCTCAACGATTACCGCGCAGGTATGGTCGTTAATCACCTGTTCAGCCGCCGCCAGGTCGTTAAACGGCGTATGGGTAATGCCGCCAGGCAGTGGCGCAAAATCCTGTGAATATTTTGGTTGGCCCCCGGCAGACACGGTAAACAGGGTGCGGCCATGAAACGCGTTATTGAACGCGACGATCTGGTTCTTTTCTCGGTTGCCACTATCCAGCGCATGTTTTCGCGCCAGCTTCAGAGCGGCCTCGTTGGCTTCCGCGCCGGAGTTACAGAAAAATACTTTGTCGGCAAAGGTGGCATCAATCAGCTGTTTGGCCAGGCGCAACACCGGCTCGTTGGTATAACCGTTGCCCAGATGCCAAAGCTTGCCTGCCTGTTCGACCAGCGCCGCTAACACCTGCGGATGGGCATGGCCCAGAGCATTGACGGCAATGCCTCCAGCGAAATCAATATAGGATTTCCCCTGCTGATCCCAAACCTGTGAGCCTTCTCCCCGCACCAAAATAAAATCCGCAGGGGCATAAACCGGGATCATCCAGTCGTCGAAAGACTGGCGGGTAACTGCGATTGGCTGTTCCATAATGACCTCATAACGTCAGCAAAGGCTGAATTTTGGCGGTAAGGACCGCTCTGGCGGCGCAAGGCCGGCGAAAAAGCAAATTAACCCTATTATCCGGTGTCTTTTCTGGCCGACGATAATGCTGCTCACCGCCGCCTATTCAGATACAAACCTGTTACATAAAATCGGTTATTCGCTATTAATGCCGCATTTAGCACCCCGGAGCGGGGAATAAATGTTAATGAGTAGTTAAAATACAGCCCATTTGATAAATAGTGTAGAGCAGCTATCGTGCCATAACGGGCTTTTTGACGGATTTACTAATTTTTTTCGTTAAAACAAGGAGTTATATTGCATAAATATTCAATAATTATGCATTTGTAATGATTAATGGCAAAAATAGGGCCTAAAATCATCAGCGACGGAGAAATCCTATTCAATCGCAAAATTCTTCCGCTTTTCTGATCCTGCTCGCAAAAATAATTGCGCTAGAGGGCGGGTTCGCCGCCCTTTTGCACCGCAATTGTGCAATGCGCCCTCATTTAGCGCAGCAAAATGCCCCTCACCCTAGCCCTCTCCCACAGGGAGAGGGAACAGTTCGTGCCACAATTTATCTAGGTATTCGTCCTTTTGGAGGGGGGACCGATCGAGTGGATCTGAAACATAAGGTGATTCACCTATGCATGAGGAGGTGAGTTTGCTGAGAGGACCTCTTCACTTCCACCAGAGCAGGATCTATCAGCTCCCTCTCCCTTTGGGAGAGGGTTGGGGTGAGGGCACCATATTACGGGTTAACCTCCAGTCTTTGACTACACTGTTAAGCTACCCCCTACTCAATGTTCCTCCTCAACCTTAAGGATCCCAACATGAGCAAGAAAACCTTTGATGCCACCCAGCCCGCAGCGGTTAAAGACGTAGCCGCCTTTCTGGCGGAGTTGAATGCCAGCGGCGGCAAACCGATGGAACAGATGAAGCCGAAGGAGGCACGTAAGGTGTTGGAAGGCGCGCAACGCAGCGTGGAGGTGGTACAGCGTGAGGTCGAGATCGAAGAGAAAACCATTCACGTGGCCGGTCAGGACATCCTGCTGCACATCGTGCGTCCGCCACGAGTGAAAGGTAAATTGCCGGTATTTATGTTTTTCCACGGCGGCGGCTGGGTATTGGGTGACTTCCCGACCCACGAACGATTGGTGCGCGATCTGGTTTACAGTTCCGGAGCGGTCGCGGTGTTTGTCAATTACACACCGTCGCCAGAAGCCCAGTATCCCACCGCCATCGAGCAAGCCTACGCGGCCACGGAATGGGTGGCGGAATACGGAGAAAAAATCAACGTCGACGGTACCCGGCTGGCGGTAGTGGGTAATAGCGTTGGCGGTAATATGGCGACGGTGGTCAGCCTGATGGCTAAAGAGCGAGGCACACCGGCACTGCGCTGCCAAATCCTGCTATGGCCGGTCACCCACGCCAGTTCTGATCGTGATTCCTATCATCAATTTGCCGAAGGCCATTTCCTGACGCGCAATATGATGAAGTGGTTTTGGGACAACTACACCACCGACAAGGCCCAGCGTAAGGAGATCTACGCCTCACCGCTCAATGCGAGCCTGGAACAGCTGCAAGGGCTGCCACCCGCGCTGATCCAGACCGCCGAGCTGGACGTATTGCGGGATGAGGGGGAAGCCTACGCCCGCTTGCTGAACGCGGCTGGCGTCGAGGTGACCGCCACCCGCTACAATGGACTGATCCACGATTACGGCCTGTTAAACCCGCTCGCCCAGGTTCCGGCGGTGCATTCGGCTATTCATCAGGCCGGACGTGCATTGAAGCATTATCTGGCCTAGCCCAGGTTACGGATCAGCCTGGCCAAGGTCTTGATGGCGGTTTCAAGCCTGTCGCTCCACTCGAAGGAGGCGTTCAGGCGGAAACAGTGGTTGAAACGATCGCCGGTGGTAAACATTCGCCCCGGCGCAATACTGATGCCCTCTGCCAGCGCACGCTGGTAAAGCTCCATGGATGACTGTGTCGCCTCCAGCTCCAACCACAGGAAATAGCCTCCGTCCGGCTGGCTGACCTTCACCGTGGGCGGGAAGTGATGGGCGATCGCCTGATGCATGGCACTTTGGCGCTGGGCCAATAAACGCCGCAGGCGACGCAGATGGGTATCATAGCCGCCATGCAGCAGATAATCGGCGATCGCCATCTGGGTCGGCACGCTGGTTGAAACGGTGCTCATCAGTTGCAAGCGCTGGATCTGCGGTGCAAAACGCCCTGCCGCCACCCAGCCCACACGGAACCCAGGAGCCAGACATTTTGAGAACGACGAGCAGTGCAAAATCTGCCCGCCCTGATCCAACGCCTTGGCAGGCAAGGGCCGCTCGGCGCTGAAATAAAGCTCGCCGTAGACATCGTCTTCCAGCAACGAGATCTGATGCTCGCGCAGCATCGTCACCAGCCGTTTTTTATTCTCGTCCGACATGCTCGACCCTTGCGGGTTCTGGAAATGGGTCATCAGCCAGCAGGCCTTGATCGGATACTGCTCAATCGCTTGCTGCAACGAATCCAGATCGATCCCATGCTGCGGATGGGTAGCGATCGCCACCGCTTTCAGCTTCAGGCGTTCCAGCGCCTGCAACGCACCGTAAAATGCAGGGGATTCAATTGCCACCGTATCTCGCGGCTGCGTCACCGCTTGCAGGCTGAGGCTTAACGACTCCATCGCCCCGGCGGTGATCACAATCTCATCTGGGGAGACCTGCATCCCATTCAGCGCATAGCGTTGGGCAATATGGCGACGCAATGCCTCGTTGCCGGGCGGCAAATTAGCAAGCGAGCTGTGAGGTGTGAATTTCCGCGCCACGCTGCTCAGCGCCCTGGCCAGCTTGGGTTGCATAAACAGGGTGGCATCGGGGAAAGCCGAGCCGAAGGGCACAATCTCTGGATCCTTACAGGCTTGCAGCACTTCAAAGATAAAAGCGTTGATATCTACCTGTTCGCTCACCAGCAGTTTTTCACCCCGGACGGGCTGTGGTAACGCCTGTGAACGCGCGGCCACATAGTAACCAGACTGCGGCCGCGCTACGATCCAGCCCTGACTTTCCAGTAGCTGGTATGACTGCACCACCGTCATCAGGCTCAGCCCGGCACGTTTACCACTTTCCCGCAGCGAGGGCAGTTTGTCCCCCGCACGCCAAACCCGGCTCTGGATCTGTTCGCGGATCTGCTGGGCAAGCTGTTCATATCTGGTCATACAATTCCAACTGTTATAGTAAAAAGTGAAATAACTGTCACTGTTATCGTTACTCTACTCCATGCTCTACTTAGCGCAAGTTTTAATAAGCAAGCTATCGCTTTCCTAAGAGGCCGATTATGAACAAATCAAGGAGGCTCCATGTTCGGACTTGATGCATTGGAGCTGGCACGGATCCAGTTCGCCTTCACCGTTTCCTTCCATATTATCTTCCCGGCGATCACCATCGGCATGGCCAGCTATCTGGCGGTGCTCGAAGGCCTATGGCTGAAAACCGGCAATCAGGCTTACCGGGACCTGTACCACTTTTGGTCCAAAATCTTCGCCGTCAACTTCGGCATGGGCGTGGTATCCGGCCTGGTGATGGCCTATCAGTTCGGCACCAACTGGAGCTTCTTCTCCGAGTTTGCTGGCAGTATCACCGGCCCATTGCTGACCTATGAAGTGCTGACTGCCTTCTTCCTCGAGGCCGGTTTCCTGGGCGTGATGCTGTTTGGCTGGAACCGTGTTGGCCCCGGCCTGCACTTTTTTGCCACCTGTATGGTAGCACTTGGCACGCTGATCTCCACTTTCTGGATCCTGGCCTCCAACAGCTGGATGCAGACCCCGCAGGGGCACGAGATCATCAACGGCGTCGTTGTGCCGGTTGACTGGTTCAAAGTGATCTTCAACCCGTCCTTCCCTTACCGCCTGCTGCATATGACCACTGCGGCATTCCTGTCGTCGGCCTTCTTTATCGGGGCATCGGCGGCATGGCACCTGCTGCGTGGCCGTGATACGCCAGCCATGCGCAAAATGCTGTCGATGGCCATGTGGATGGCACTGATCGTCGCCCCTATTCAGGCGGTGATCGGCGACGCGCACGGCCTCAATACGCTGAAATATCAACCGGCCAAAATCGCCGCCATCGAAGGCCACTGGGAAAACCCGCCGGGAGAAGCCACGCCGCTGATCCTGTTCGGTTGGCCGGATATGGAACGTGAAGAAACCCGCTTCAAGGTGGAAATCCCTTACCTGGGCAGCCTGATCCTCACCCACAGCCTCACCGAGCAGGTTCCGGCGTTGAAATCCTTCGCACCGGAAGATCGCCCTAACTCCACCGTGGTGTTCTGGTCGTTCCGCATCATGGTTGCGCTGGGCATGCTGATGATCCTGGCTGGCGTGTGGAGCCTGTGGCTACGCTGGCGCGGCGGACTGTATCAGTCCAAACCCTTCCTGTACTTCATTCTGTGGATGGGGCCTTCAGGGCTCATTGCCTTGCTGGCGGGCTGGTTCACCACCGAGATTGGCCGCCAGCCATGGGTCGTCTACGGGCTGCAGCGCACCGCCGATGCCGTCTCCGCCCACGGCGACATCCATATGAGCGTGAGCCTGCTGGCCTTTATCGCCGTCTACTGCTCGGTGTTTGGCGTCGGTTACTCCTACATGATGCGTCTGATCCGCAAAGGCCCGCAGGCCCATGAAGGTGACGAGCCAAGCGGCCACGGCACACCGGCACGCCCGCTCTCCGCGGTACACGAAACTTTGGACGACAGGAGCTGAACATGGGTATCGATCTTCCGTTGATTTGGTTTGTGATCATCGTGTTCAGCACCATGATGTACGTGGTCATGGACGGCTTTGATCTGGGTATTGGCATTCTGTTCCCGTGGGTGAAAGACAGCCACGATCGCGATGTGATGATGAATACCGTGGCACCGGTGTGGGACGGCAACGAAACCTGGCTGGTGCTCGGCGGTGCCGCCCTGTTTGGGGCTTTCCCTCTGGCGTATGCGGTGATCCTGGACGCGTTGGCCATTCCCCTCACCCTGATGCTGTTTGGCCTGATCTTCCGCGGCGTTGCCTTTGAGTTCCGCTTCAAGGCCAAACCGGAAAAGCGCCATATCTGGGATAAGGCATTTATCGGCGGTTCAATCCTGGCAACCTTCTGCCAGGGCGTGGTGGTCGGGGCGATTATCGACGGCTTCCCGGTGGAAGGCCGTGCCTATGTTGGCGGCCCCTTCGACTGGTTCACACCGTTCGCCCTGTTCTGCGGTTTGGGCCTGGTGGTCACGTATGCGCTACTCGGCTGCACCTGGTTGGTGATGAAGACTGCCGGAAACTTGCAGGCCCGGATGCATCGTCTGACCACCCCACTGTTGGTTAGCCTGCTGCTAATCTTGCTGGCCGTCAGCGTGTGGACGCCAATCGCTCACCCTGAAATTGCGACCCGCTGGTTCAGCCTGCCGAACCTGTTCTGGCTGCTACCCGTGCCGCTGCTGGTGCTGCTCAGCGCCTGGGGGATCTGGCACGGCGTACGCCACGATGCCCACTATTCGCCGTTCCTGCTGACGCTGTTGCTGGTGTTTCTGGGGCTAAGCGGTCTGGGTATCAGCATCTGGCCGCTGCTGATCCCGCCGACCATCACCCTGTGGCAAGCCGCTGCGCCGCTGCAAAGCCTGGGCTTTATGCTGGTGGGCGCGCTGTTTATTATTCCGATTATTTTGGTCTACACCTTCTGGAGCTACTACGTGTTCCGCGGCAAGGTGAGCCATGAGGATGGGTATCATTGATGATGAACAAGACGATGAATGAGAACACCGCCTCCATTCCCTGGTGGAAACGCGTCGGCTGGTTGGTGGTTATCTGGAGTGCAAGCGTCTTGGGGTTGTTTTTGGTCGCTTCGCTATTCCGCCTGCTGATGACCGCCGCCGGGATGAAGCCGGAATAACTTTACTGCTTCCCCATCGCTCCCAAAAAACGCTGTTGCATCTGCAACAGCGTTTTCAGATCCAGGCACTGATAATCCAGCCCGTGTTGAGCCGCAACCTCGGCAATGATCTTCGCCAAGGCCGGATAATGCCGATGGCTCCAATGCGGGAACAAATGATGAGTCAGGTGCAGGTTGGCGCCGCCCAGCCAGTAACCAACCCAGCGCGGCTTGGCCTGCCAGTCGAAGGTGGTGGCAAACAGATGTTGATACCAGCCATGCACCATCTTGCCCTGCTCGGGAGCCTGATAAAAATTGGCTTTGGCCCAATGGGTACCGACAATCAGCATCACAAACACCAACGACGACAACATCTGGCTCAGCAGGTACGTCAGCCAGATCGCCGTGGCGCTGATCTCAGGTGGCATCAGCCATAGCGGGATTGCCAACGCCAACGTGAAGTGCGCCAGCTTGCTCAGCAAGAAAACGCCCCAGCCTTTGCTCCCCTGCAACATCATCTTGGGCGTCATGCGAGTTTTGCCTGCCCGATCCAACCAGTCAAACAGCCAGATGTAATACGGGAAAGTCAGTGCCGCCACTATCGGCCAGTAGTATTGCTGCAAACGCATAAAGATTTTACGCTGCTGGAACGGCGTTTGCCGCAGCACGCCGTTCGGCTCGATATCCGGATCGTAACCTTCGATATTGTTGTAGGCATGGTGAAAGATGACGTGGCGCACCCGCCAACAGTCGGCATCCAGCCCCAACGGGATGCTGACGACAAAGTTAAGCCAGTGGTTTAGCCGTGCCCGTTTGAAAAAGGCGTTGTGTGAGGCGTCGTGCACCACGTTCACCGTCAACATCATGGCGGAGAAAATAAAGCCGACGTAGCAGCCGAAATAGGCCCAGGCGTTTTGCTGCTGCAAACTGAGTGCATAAAAGCCCACGCACGCCAGGATCAGCAGCAACACCTTGGCGAACATCCCCCGGTCAGCAAAGCGGTGGTCGCCCCGCTCCGCCAGATAGGCCTGGCTGCCGCGCATCAGCGCCAGATGAATATCGCGGTTCTCCCGTTGGAACGTCAAGGGCCGCAGCGGCGTGGTATCAGGCATCTTCATAATGGTTGTTGCCCCATCGCACGCAGGAAGCGCTGCTGCTGTTGCAACAGTTCACGATAGCCGATGCAGCGATAATCCATGCCATAGCGTGGCGCAAGCTCGGCTAGTATGGCGGCCAGCGCCGGATAATGGCGGTGATTCCAGCCGGGGAACAGATGGTGGGTGAGATGATAATTCAGCCCGCCGGTCAGATGATGCAACCACTTCGGCGAGGTTTCCCAGTCACAGGCGGTGGCAAAGTTGTGCCGATACCAGCCCTGCGGCATTTGGCTTCCTTCTGGCACCGCGTAAAACTCAGCCTGCGCCCAGTGAGTCCCCAACAGTAAGAACACCACCAGCAGCGAGGCCAGCATCTGGCTCAGCAGATAGGCGATCAGCACCGTCTGCCAGCCAATGCCGTGTTGCTGGCAAACTACCAACGGGATCACCAGCACCACCAAAATGTGGCACAGTTTGCTGGCAATAAATACTGCCCAGCCTTTGCGCCCGGCCAGCACACCCTCAGCGGCCAACGGAGTTTTGCCCAATCGGTCTGACCAATCAAACACCAGCGCAATATAGGGCAGCGACAAGGCGGCAATCAGCGGCCAGTAAAGATGCTGATAGCGCATGTGCGCCCGCCATTGTTGGAACGGCGTCTGGCGGAAAAAGCCGTTCTCTTCGGTGTCCAGATCGTAATGTTCAACGTTGGCATAGACATGGTGATAGCTGACGTGCCGCGTCCGCCAATAGTCCGGATCGACCCCCAGCGGGATCGTCACCAAACGCCCCGCCAGGCGATTCACCCAAGGAGTGCGGGCGAACGCATTATGCGAAGCGTCATGATTGACGTTGACGTTCAGCAACATGCCCATCATGACAAAAGCGAAATAGCACAGCATAAACGCCAGCCCCTGCTGCTGCACCAGGCTGAGCAGGTAGAACCCCACGCACAGCAACAGCAGGACGATAGCCTTGACCCAGCGGGCCACATCGGCAAAGCGGTGATCGTCGCGACCACTCAGATAAGCATGGGCTCGACGTTTCAATTCACGATGAAACGCCTGCTCCCCATCCGCAGGGAAAGAGAGTGGCGGCAACGAGTCAGCCATGCGCAGCTTCCTTCTGGCGTCCCCAACCAGCGGCGACGGCGCAGCCATGCACGGCAATGCCGCAGGTCATCAGCCACCAGTAAGGTTGGTGCCACCCCAGCGCCAACAACAACAGCAGTGGAGAGGCCAACGCCACCAGTAACCAGGTCTTTACGCCCCAGCTACGGCCTTCGGCAATCCCACCCAGCGCCACCGCGCCTACCGCCAGCAGCATAAACAGCGCCGCCTGCTCGCCAGTCAGGCCGTTGTAGCCGTACCCGAAGCGATAAACATAGCCCAGCACCAGGGCGAACAGCAGCAACGCACCACTCACCATGCACCAGGCGGAACTGCGGAAACGGCCGCTATTGGCCGAGGGTTTGAAAGGCAGTTTGAAGTAGCACAAAAACGGCTGATTACTGGCCCAGAACGGGTTAGCCGAAGATTTCTCCCCGCGTACGCCATAGGCGAAAGGCTCGGTTGGCAGCGATGGGCCAAAGGTGCCAAACAGCTTGTCCCAGAAGATAAAGCTACCGCCAAAATTACGGTTGGAATAGGCCAGATCGTTGACGTGATGCACCCGATGATGCGCTGGGGTAACAAAGATTTTTTCCAGCAAACCCAGCTTTGGGGTCAGCGCATTATGGTTAAACAGCTGAATGCCGTAATGCAGGATCGAAACGGTGATAAACACCGAAAGCGGCACACCAGCCAGCGCCAGCAGCATAAAGAACGGGATAGACGTTAATGACGAATACCACGAGTTACGCACGCCCAACGAAAGGTTGAAATGCTCGCCCTGGTGATGCACCACATGCACCGCCCACAGCAGGCGGAAACGGTGATGCAGACGGTGTAACCAGTAAAAACCAAAGTCCCACGCCAGCAGGGCAAACAGCCACACCAGCGCGACAGGCCAGCTATCTACCAGGCCCAGGCTGTAATGGCTTGCCACATAGCCATAGCAGAAGATCTCCAGCCCCCGGAACAGCCACAGCATGATATGCCCGGAGTTGAGGTTGAAGATCACATCGTGCCAATCAACGCTGCCCTGGTTGCGCTTTTGCAGCCACAGGGCTTCGCCCAGTACCACGCACAGCATAAATATTATCGGTATTACCAGATCGGTCATGGTCGTTCTCCCTGACGATAATCACTGACAATCCATCGAACATGCTGACAGGCATAGCCAACGGCCATGGCCAACACCGCCCCACTGAGCAAATCCACCAGCAGGTGACGGCGCAGTTGCAGGATTGAGTAGGCAATCGCCAACCCCCAAACTGACAACAGTACGCTGCGCCATTTTTTCCGGCTGTCCGCCACGGCCCACACGGCCAGGGCCGTCAAGGCTATATGCAAAGAGGGTAAGCAGTTTTGTTTTGAATCAATCCCGATCAATGCCGCCAGTATGGTGGAGCTGAGTGAACTGCCGTGATCGACCGGGTAGTCCATCGTCGTCGGCCACAGCAGATAGATGGCCCCCGCAACAATAGCGGCAAGCTGCATTGAGCTTCTAAGCCATTTGATCCGGCTCAGCGGACACAGCAGATAGCACAGCGGAACGATCAGGAAAAAAGACAGGTATAGCCAGATAGCATGCGGGCTGAAGGGGATAGCGCGATCCAGCCAACTCGGCGTCAGCTGATAACCCGCTCCTTGCCATCGGTCAGTAGTGTTATAAATCAGGCCAACAAAGCCCCAGCCCAGCAGCATTTGCCATAGGCGATAGATCACCTCTTTCATGGCGCCTCCGGCAAACGCACGATGCGTCGGCGTTTAGCATCAAACTGCGGCATGATACTTTGCGCGGTCAGTTGCCACTCCAGTTGCTGCACCGCGATACCTTGCTGGATAAACAGCGCGATTAGCTGCTGCTGACAATGTTCCAGCTCGGCAGGGCTACAGTCGGCCATCAGGTGCAGCCGCTGGCTAGACAACTGGGTCAGGCGGTAATCCGCTACGGCGGGCAACGCGTTGGCAATCACCCGGCGGCACAGGTCGGCAAAGACTCGCTGCGCTGCGCCCTGCAATCCTGGCAGCAACAGTTGATCGTCACAGCGCCCTTCAATCCGCTCCAACGCCATGCTGGCCTGGCCGCATGGGCAAGGCTCCGCACGCCGCACCAAAATATCATCCAGCCGATAACGCACGATCGGCTGCGTACGGCGGGTAAAATCGGTGATCAGCGGGGTAAAGCGCTGCTCATCGATCCACTGCGGTTCCACGTGAATAAACTCTTCGTTCAGATGCAAGGTGCCGTGGCTACAGCTGGCAGCCAGAAAACCTTCGGTGGCTTGATAGACTTCGCCCACGTCGGCAAATACCCGCTTTAGCAGTTGGCGATCCTGCGGCTCCAGCACCTCGGCCACCGAGATCACCTTTTTCACCTGTAGTCGTAACTCGCCCCGCTCGACCGCATTAGCCAACGCGCACAATACCTGCGCAGGTGCGACCACGATGGTGGGTTGCTCGTGTTCAATCTGCGGTAAGTGCTCGGCAAAGGGAGCAAACAGATCGTAAAACGTCAGGCTCAACCAGCGGTTGTTGACGCTGTGGTACAGATTGTTGTCCGCACGCAGAAACAGCGCGACCCGCTCACCGGCAAACACCCCTTGCGGCAGCATTTTAGCCAGCATGCCGCCAGCCCAGATCTGCTGTTCCTGCGGGCTGACCACAAACACGCCGCGTCGCCCGGAGGTGCCGGTCGATAAACCTACGCTGTATTTGCCCACTTTTGGGGTGAAGTCGCGATCGGTTTCGCTGCGCCGGGCACAGGCCAACAGCGCCTCAAGTTGCAGCCCGGCGGTATTCATCCGATCAAAATGCGTCATCATGATCGCTTTGTCCATTTCTGGCCATTCGCTCACAGGTAACAGACAGTATGGCCGGAAATAGGGACTATGCGCCAATACCCGGCGGGCAAAGCGTTTTAACTGACGCGCCTGATAAGCCTCCAGTTCTGCCCGTTCGGTAAAATACAGCCTGCGTGCTCGCAGATAGTGCCACAGCGTCATCAGCGGGATCATAAATCCCCCTCATGGCACAACAGGATCTCTGCCGCGCCGCCGTGATGCAGTTGGTTGAGCGCTTCAAGGGTTTGGTAGTAGCTACGCGGATTATCCATGATCAGGTTCGCCAGCCGTGAAGGACCACGCAGTTGCTGGTAGTTCAGCGGCGACCAGGCGGCATCGCTTGCCAGCAGCGTCCAGCCCGCGTCGGTTTGGACAAAGGCACCAAGATGGCCCGCCGCATGACCTGGCAGAGGCACAATGAGGATTTGCCCATCGCTGCCCGGCAGCGCATATCCCTGCTGGAACGGTGCCAGTTCGGCTGGCAGACTCTGTAGCGGGAATGACTCCACAAACTGCAATGCGGATTCAAACTCCTCGGGGATCAACCCCGGTATAAACGCCCGTTTCAGGGCGGCAAAACCACGCAGCTCACGAGTTTGCTGCCAGCCCTCACCGGAGCAAATCATGTTGAGGCTGCTGAAATCACGCAGGCCAGCGATATGGTCAGCATGAAAATGGGAAATAATCACCGCCTCAATATCACCTACACTGACACCCCGGCTACGCAACTGCTCAAGCAGCGCCTGCTGTGGGCTGAAATAGACAGGAGTAATCTGGCTATACAACCGGAAAATACCGCTGGCGGTGTACTGTTGGAAATAGCTGGCATAACCGGTATCCCATAGCCAGCGACGCTCGCCCACCTCCAGCAGGTAGGCACGGGAAGGGAATTTGCAGCTACGCATCGGCGAGCCACGCAGCGCCATGCAGCCAAGATGGGTGCAATAGCCGATTTCAAAGGTGGTGATGTTAGCCATGCGCCGCCATCCCCTGCTGTTTCATCCATTGCCCGGTCAGCTCAATCCCCTGCTCCAGGCTATAACGTGGCCGGTAGCCCAGCTCTTCAATCGCGCGGCTGTTATCCAGCGTCATATCAAAATAGGCGGCCGCCGCGCTGTAGCGCGTCAGCATCGGCTCTTTGCCGGTGAAATGGGCTATCAATTCCATTCCCCCTGCCACTGCCCACAACAGCCGGTAAGGCAATGCCTGCACCCTATATTGCCAGCCTAGCTGCTGGGCCAGCAGTTGGTGCAGCATATCCTCCAGCCGCTGTGGCTGTTGGTTAGTGATGTTATAAATGCCGCCGGAAGGCAAATTCGCCCGGTTGCTGGCCAGATCCATCGCATGCACTACGTTGAGCACAAAGGTCAGGTCCAGATAGGCTTTACCGCCGCCGGGCAGGCGCAGAGCACCTTTATCACTCTGCATCTGGGCCAGTATCCTGGGCACGATCACTCGGTCATGCGGGCCAAACAGGCCGCGCGGGCGCAGGATCAGGTAGGTGGTTTGCGGATAGCGATGCAGCAGCGCGCTAATGCTCTGTTCAGCAGCATACTTGCTGGCAGCGTAATGATTGGCAAACCGGCGGGCAGGCTCACCTTCGGTGATGTTGTGATGATGTTTGAAATCAAAATAGATCGCCGGCGTCGAGATATGGATAAAGCGTTTCACCCCGCAGCGCCCGGCAGCTTTGGCGAGCTTTTCCGTGACGTAGGTGTTGGCCTGGAAAAACGCCTTGCGATCGCCCCACGGGGAAGATTTGGCGGCACAATGCCAGACGATGTCATAACCCCTCATCAGTTGTTCGCATTGTTCCATCCCGGCACGGGTCAGATCCAACGGGGTAAACTTTGCCCCCAGTGCCACCAACTCACGGCCAACGGCCTCATCACGCCCGGTGGCATGCACCTGATGCCCGGCAGCCAACAGCCACTCGGCCGCATTGCGCCCCAACCCACTGGTCGCTCCGGTTACCAAGACTTTCATGGCAGCAGAACCATGCCACCCAGGGTCAGCCCAGCAGCGGTACCGATCAACATTACCGGCTGATTGGCATTCAGCCTGTCGGTGATCGCCGCCTCGTGCAGCGCGGAAGGAATTGACGCCGCCACCTGGTTGCCCCGGTAACGATAGATATCCACCAACGCCTCTGGCGCTACATTCAGCCTTTTGCGCATATGTTCCAGCGAGAGATGACTGGCCTGGTGCGGGACCACGGTGGCGATTTGTGTCAAGGTGAGCCCTGCAGCGCTCAGCAAGCGCTCGAGGTAGCCTTCTATCAGCGCCGAAGCCTGGCGGAACAGCTGCTTGCCCTTCATATGGAACAGGAAATCGCTATCGTTCATCCCGGCGCGCGGGTTACAGCGCGTGCCACCGGCGCGGATTTCACACAAATCGCTTCCTTCCGGGTAGGTTTCCATCAGGTAGGACAAAATACCGCTGCGCCCATCGCCGCGCTCCACAATGGCACAGGCGGCACCATCGCCAAAAATCAGTGAGGACTCTTCATCTTCCCAGTCGATACCCCGCGAGGCGATATCGGCGGAGACAATGGCAATTCGCCGGTAAACGCCTGTGTTGAGAAGCCCAGCCGCCACCTGCAATGCGCTAATGAAGCTGACGCAGCTGGTATTGATATCAAAACCTGCGGTACCTGAGGGTAAGCCAGCGATTTTAAGAATATGCGCGGCACTAAAGGGTAATGCCTGTACGGAAATAGCCGAAGCCGAGATCAACAGATCGATGGAGTCACGCGGGATAGCATGGTGAGCCAGCGCATCATCCAATGCGGCGACGGCCAGTTCGGCCTGGCTGGCCTGATTGCTGGCATGAAAGCGATGAATAATCCCCGAGCGTTTTTCTACATAGCCGACGGGTTTGTTCAATTGCCGATCCAACGCCGAAGATTCGATGCAGCCAGGAGGCAACGCCGCACCGGTCGCGATGATTTTCAGCGGCAGGACGGGGTGGGACAGGTTATCAATGGTCATAGGTGTTCAGTCTGCTTATCCCTAACTCGTTTGGCTTAGCATCCAGCGTAATTAATCAAACCATTTACGCTCTTTTGATCTAGCCCTTATTTAACATCAGCATAATGAAAATCCTAACAGGAATTTTTACTGATTGATTCCGTTCGCTTAACTAACCTGGTAAACCATGCCGTTAACCTAATAGCACAGCCTAGATCAACGCCGAAAAGAGATCTATAAGAATAAGCTGTTTGGCCAAGTCCAAAGAGGCTACGGCAGGCCAAAGTTTCCCCTTAACCTATGTACACACAGGTTCCGTCACAATCTGACTTCTGCGGCCAACGCCAGCATAAATTAGAACACTCTCCCTATGCTATTACTGGTTCGACACTGATGAACAACAAACTGTGCGAGTCGGATTCAGAACTGGGGAACCCATAATGTGCGCCAGTGAAAGCCTATGGTAGGTTTTTTTATATTACGTCCAGGGAGGACTAATATGAAAAAAGCCATTCCCAGTCTGCATGACTCAGTATTCAAGCAGTTCCTCACCCATCCAGACACGGCCCGAGATTTTCTGGAGTTGCACTTGCCGCCAACCTTGCTACAGAGCTGCGATCTAAACACGTTGAAACTGGAATCCGGCAGTTTTATTGAAAATGACCTGCGCGCTTACTACTCTGATGTGCTCTATTCGCTAAAAACCAGTAAGGGTGATGGTTTCGTCTATGCATTGATCGAGCATCAAAGTTCGCCTGACAAGCATATGGCGTTCCGCCTGGTGCGTTATGCCATTGCTGCAATGCAACGCCATCTGGAGGCGGGGAACGACCAACTACCTTTGGTGATCCCGATCCTGTTTTATCACGGCCAGGTGTCGCCTTATCCCTATTCCATGAGCTGGTTGGAGGAGTTCAGCGAGCCAGAATTAGCGAAGCAGCTCTATGCGGGGTATTTTCCTTTAGTTGACGTTACCGTCATTCCCGACGATGAGATCATGCAACACCGCCGTATAGCCATCCTCGAGCTTTTACAAAAGCATGTGCGCCATCGCGACCTGTTCGAACTACAGGAACGACTGGTCACATTATTGTTGGCCGGATACACTACTAAAGAACAACTGATATCGTTGATTAACTATATGTTGCAGGTAGGAAGCACGGCTGAACCGGATCGGCTGATCCGTGAGTTGGCCAAGCGTACACCACGGCATGAGGAGGAATTGATGACTATTGCAGAATATCTCGAGCAAAAAGGCTTTGAGAACGGTCTTCAAAAAGGAATCGAGAAAGAGCGGGAAACAGTTCTGAAAATTGCGAGTGCCATGCTGGCTAAAGGCTTTGACCAGGCGATGGTGATGCAACTCACCGGCCTTTCCACGGAAGATTTGGTAAGAATCAGCCATTAAACAGCAAAGCGGCAACGTCCAAAGACCTTGCCGCTGGGTAACGCGGGGAATTAACGGCGGTTACGCACCAACTGGTAGCGGCGAGTCAGATATTCCACCGGCACGCTCCAGATATGCACCAGGCGGCAGAACGGGAATATCAGGAACAGGGTCATGCCAAGCACGATATGGATCTTGAATATCAGTGCAACCCCTTCCAGGTGCTGAGCCGCGCCGCCGTGGAAGGTCACCACCGCTTGCGCCCAGGCGACCAACTTCAGCATCTCGCTGCCGTCCATGTGTTGAGCAGAGAACGGAATGGTCAACAGCCCCAGGCACACCTGCACGACCAGCAACGTCAGGATCAGGATATCCCCTACGCTACTGGTGGCGCGGATACGTGGGTTGGTCAAACGGCGCTTTAATAACAGCACACCGCCCACCAACATCATCACGCCACAGGCCCCACCGGCAAACATCGCCATTTTCTGCTTCACGGCGATCGGCAGGAAAGACTCATACATCCAGTGCGGCGTCAGCATGCCGAGGAAGTGCCCGGCAAAAATGCCCAGAATACCGATATGGAACAGGTTAGAGGCCAGCCGCATGCCCTTTTTATCCAGCATCTGGCTGGAGCCAGCACGCCAGGTGTATTGCCCATAGTCGTAGCGCAGCCAACTGCCGATCAGGAAGATCGCCCCGGCGATATACGGATAGATATCGAAAAAGAAAAGCGTCAGAAAGTGCATGATTAGCGTCCTTTGGTTGCCGTGGTCATTGAGCCCACATCCAGATACTGTGGCGCCACCGCCCCAGCAAAGCGCCGCTGGTGAGTGGCTTGCTGCGCCGAAGCACAGCCCTGCTCACCCAAAAACTTGATCTGTTCTTCTTCCCAGACGGCATCCAGTGCCTGTGGCGTGTCGTCACGTGTTTCACCGGCAACTTGTGGCTGCAAACTGTTGGCTGCAACGCCACTAGCAGACAACACCAGCAGCAGATCGAACAGCACCGCATACGGGCTTTGACGCTGCTGCAAACGAGCCCCCAGCAGGGCCAGAATGGGGGCGATATCCTGCAATCCGCCTTGAGCATCCTCTTTGTTGCGGCTAGCCAGATACTCCAGGTACAGCGGCAGGAAGTCCGGCAGTTCGCGGCTGTCGATCTCCAGCCCGGCTTCCCGGTATTGCGCCATCAGATCGACCATCGCCTGGCCGCGATCGCGGGATTCACCGTGAACGTGCTCAAACAACAACAGTGAGGTCGCACGGCCGCGATCGAACAGTTCGCAATACTCCGCCTGCACGTCCAGCAACGGACGGGCGCAGAAGCGGCGGATAAACATAATCAGCTGGGCGCTGTGATGCAAATCCAGTTCGCAGGCCGGTTCCAGGGCTTCCAGCAGATCTTGCTGATGGTCAAACAGCTCCTGCTCAGGATAATCCAGCAGGCGGGCAATAATTCGCAGAGCGATCATGAGGCATCCTCCTTGCGCGGGGTTTTCTGCGTCACGTCGATGGCATCGATGCGGCGGCTGTTAAACAGGTTGAACTTGCTGTCGCTGCCGTGGCAACCGTCGCCAAAGCTGAAGCCACAGCCTTTGCTTTCCGGGAAGGCTTCGCGCGCCAGCTCACGATGGCTGGAAGGCACGACGAAACGGTCTTCATAGTTAGCGATCGCCAGATAGCGATACATCTCTTGCGCCTGCGCCTCTGTCAGCCCTACCTGCTCCAGCGCGCTGGTATCCACCACGCCGTCCACGGTTTCGGCCCGCTTGTAGTGGCGCATCGCCAACATCCTTTTCAGCGCCAACAGCACCGGAGTGGTATCCCCGGCGGTCAACAGATTCGCCAGATATTGCACCGGGATGCGCAGGCTTTCGACATCAGGCAACACGCCGCTGTGGGCCAACTCACCGGCATCAGCAGCCGACTGGATCGGAGACAACGGCGGCACGTACCACACCATCGGTAAAGTGCGATATTCCGGATGCAGCGGCAGCGCCAGCTTCCAGTCCATCGCCATCTTGTAAACCGGCGACTGCTGCGCAGCCTCAATCACCCCTTGCGGGATACCGTCTTTCAGCGCTTGCTCAATTACCGCCGGGTCGTGCGGATCGAGGAAGATATCCATTTGGCTCTGATACAGGTCTTTATCGTTCTCTGTCGCGGCCGCTTGTTCAATGCGGTCGGCATCGTACAGCAGCACGCCGAGATAGCGGATACGCCCCACGCAGGTTTCTGAACATACGGTAGGCTGGCCAGCCTCAATCCTTGGGTAGCAGAAGATGCACTTCTCGGATTTGCCGCTCTTCCAGTTGAAGTAGATTTTCTTGTACGGGCAGCC
Organism: Serratia sp. T13T92; assembly: GCF_047530105.1. NCBI lineage: Bacteria > Pseudomonadati > Pseudomonadota > Gammaproteobacteria > Enterobacterales > Yersiniaceae > Serratia > Serratia sp. T13T92. The sequence continues at coordinate 69,895 of NZ_JBLJAK010000021.1, forward strand.
GGTCAGGCACATCCGCCAGCCGCGGCATTTATCCTGATCGATCAGCACAATGCCGTCTTCGCCGCGTTTATAGATCGCACCGCTCGGACAAGTCGCCACACAAGCCGGGTTCAGGCAGTGCTCGCACAGGCGTGGCAGATACATCATGAAGGTGTTTTCGAACTGGCCGTACATCGCCTTCTGCATGTTGTCGAAGTTTTTGTCCTTGGCACGCTTGTCGAACTCGCCGCCGAGGATCTCTTCCCAGTTTGGGCCACTTTCGATCTTGTTCATCCGCTGGCCGGTGATCAGCGAGCGCGGACGGGCGATCGGCTGATGCTTGCCCTGCGGGGCGGTATGCAGGTTCTGGTAGTCGTAATCGAACGGCTCGTAGTAATCGTCCAGCGCGGGAACATCCGGGTTGGCAAAGATCTTCGACAGCAGGCCAACGCGGTTACCCATGCGCGGCTCCAGCTTGCCGTTGATTTTACGTATCCATCCGCCCTTCCATTTATCCTGATCTTCCCAGGCGTTGGGATAGCCGATGCCCGGTTTGCTTTCCACGTTGTTGAACCAGGCGTATTCCATGCCTTCGCGGCTGGTCCAGACGTTCTTACAGGTCACCGAACAGGTATGGCAACCGATGCACTTGTCCAGGTTGAGCACCATGCCAACTTGCGAACGAATTTTCATTTGGCTTTCTCCTGCTGGCTGCCCTGTGCGTAGTCGTTACCTTCGCCGTCTAACCAGTCGATATGGTCCATTTTGCGCACCACCACAAACTCATCGCGATTCGAGCCGACGGTGCCGTAGTAGTTAAAGCCGTACGCCAACTGCGCATAGCCGCCGATCATATGGGTCGGTTTCGGGCACACGCGGGTCACCGAGTTGTGGATCCCGCCACGCTGGCTGGTGATTTCCGAGCCTGGAATGTTCACGATACGTTCCTGAGCGTGATACATCATGGTCATACCCGACGGAATACGCTGGCTGACCACCGCACGAGCGGTGAGCGCTCCGTTGGCGTTGAAGGCCTCGATCCAGTCGTTATCTTCAATGCCCAGATCTTTGGCATCGTCCTCACTCAGCCAGACGATTGGCCCGCCGCGTGACAGGGTCAGCATCAACAGGTTGTCGCTGTAGGTGGAGTGAATGCCCCACTTCTGGTGCGGCGTCAGGAAGTTCAGCGCCTTCTCTTTGTTGCCGTTCGGTTTTTTATTCAGCAACGGCTGCGCGGCACGGGTGTCGATCGGCGGGCGATAGACCAGCAGGCTTTCCCCGAAGGCTCGCATCCACTCGTGATCCTGATACAGCTGTTGGCGGCCGCTCAGGGTGCGCCACGGGATCAACTCATGCACGTTGGTGTAGCAGGCGTTGTAAGAAACGTGTTCGTCTTCCAGGCCAGACCAGGTCGGGCTGGAGATGATCTTGCGCGGCTGGGCCTGAATATCGCGGAAACGGATCTTTTCGTCTTCCTTGTTCAGCGCCAAATGGGTGTGATCGCGCCCGGTAATGTTGCTCAGCGCCTGCCAGGCTTTCACCGCCACCTGCCCATTGGTTTCCGGTGCCAGCGAGAGGATCACTTCCGCCGCATCGATAGCACTTTCGATCTTAGGCCGCCCAACTGCCGGGCCTTCGGTCTTCACGTAGTTGAGCTTTTTCAGGAAGTCGACTTCGGTCTGGGTGTTCCAACTGATGCCCTTGCCGCCGTTGCCAAGCTTGTCCAGCAGCGGACCGAGCGAGGTAAAGCGCTCGTAGGTCGCGGGATAATCGCGTTCTACCACCATGATGTGCGGCGCGGTTTTGCCCGGGATCAGATCGCACTCGCCTTTCTTCCAGTCTTTCACGCCGTAGGGCTGCGCCAGTTCGGCGGCGGAATCATGCTGGATCGGCAGCGTGACAATGTCAGTCTCCTGGCCCAGGTGGCCAACGCACACCTCGGAGAACGCTTTGGCGATACCCTTGTAGATCTCCCAGTCGCTCTTGGAATCCCAGGCAGGATCGACAGCCGCAGACAGCGGATGAATAAACGGATGCATATCCGAGGTATTCATATCGTCTTTCTCGTACCAGGTGGCGGTAGGCAACACGATGTCGGAATACAGGCAGGTGCTGGACATGCGGAAATCAAGCGTCACCACCAGATCCAACTTGCCTTCACCACCGTTATCCAACCACTCGACTTCCTGCGGTTTTACGCCGCCCTGCTGACCCAGATCCTGGCCCTGGATGCCATTCTCGGTTCCCAGCAGGTATTTGAGCATGTATTCATGCCCCTTGCCGGAGGAGCCCAGCAGGTTGGAGCGCCAGACGAACAGGTTACGCGGGAAGTTCTGCGGGTTATCCGGCTGTTCGGCAGCAAAGCGGACGTTGCCCTGTTTCAGGCTCTCCACGGTGAAATCCAGCGGCGTCTGACCGGCCGCTTTAGCCTGAGCGGCCAGATGCAGCGGGTTGGTGTCCAGTTGCGGGGCCGATGGCAACCACCCCATGCGCTCAGCACGCACGTTCAGGTCGATCAGGCTGCCAGCAAACTGGCTCTTGTCCGCCATCGGTGACAACAGCTCTTCGGTGCCAACCGTCTCATAGCGCCATTGGCTGGAGTGGTTGTAGAAGAACGAGGTGCTGTTCATATGGCGCGCCGGCCGTTGCCAATCCAGACCAAAGGCCAGCGGCGTCCAACCGGTTTGAGGACGCAGCTTTTCCTGGCCGACATAGTGCGCCCAGCCGCCGCCGCTTTGGCCTACGCAACCGCAGAAGATCAGCATGTTGATCAGCCCGCGATAGGTCATATCCATGTGGTACCAGTGGTTGACACCGGCCCCAACGATAATCATCGAACGGCCGTGGGTTTTCTCGGCGTTCTCGGCAAACTCGCGCGCAATCCGGATGATGTTTTGGCGTGAGACGCCGGTGATCTTTTCTGCCCAGGCTGGCGTATAGGCTTTAACATCATCATAACCATTGGCGCAGTTGGCATCATTCAGGCCACGATCCAGGCCGTAGTTAGCCAGAGTCAGGTCGTAGACGCTGGTTACCAGCGCCTGGCTGCCGTCCGCCAGTTGCAGGCGTTTTACCGGCAGTTTGTGCAGCAGGATGTCGTCCAGCACCACGCTGTTGAAATGCTCACTCTCGGCACCGCCAAAGTATGGGAAGCCAACGTCAACCACCTCATCATGGCTGCCTAGCAGGCTGAGTTGCAGCTCCACATCCTGCTGGGCTTTACCTTCACGCTGCTCCAGATTCCATTTGCCCTTCTCACCCCAACGGAAACCAATAGAGCCCTGCGGCGCCACCAGTTCACCGCTGGTCTGATCCAGCGCGACGGTTTTCCACTCGGGGTTATTTTCCTGGCCAAGGCCATCTACCAGATCGGCGGCACGCAGCAGGCGGCCAGCGGCGTAATAACCTTCGGTACGCGGCTCCAACAGCACCAGCATCGGCATATCGGTATAGCGACGGACATAGTCGCGGAAATAACCAACTTCACGATCCAGATGGAACTCTTTAAGCATCACGTGGCCCATCGCCAGCGCCATGGCGCTATCGGTACCCTGTTTCGGGTTCAGCCACTGGTCGCATAACTTGGCCACTTCCGCGTAGTCTGGCGTCACCGCGACGGTTTTGGTGCCCTTGTAGCGAACCTCGGTGAAGAAGTGGGCGTCCGGGGTGCGCGTTTGCGGCACGTTGGAGCCCCAGGCAATGATATACGAGGAGTTGTACCAGTCGGCGGATTCCGGCACGTCGGTCTGTTCACCCCAGGTCATCGGCGAGGCCGGTGGCAAATCGCAATACCAGTCGTAGAAGCTCAGGCAGGTACCGCCAATCAGAGATAGGTAACGGGCACCCGCCGCGTAAGACACCATCGACATCGCCGGGATCGGCGAGAAGCCGATAATGCGGTCCGGGCCAAAGGTCTTGGCGGTATAGACGTTGGAGGCGGCGATCAGTTCATTGACCTCCTGCCAGCTGGAACGGACAAAACCACCGCGGCCACGGGCCACTTTGTAGCTTTTGGCTTTTTCCGGGTCGGAAACGATTGAACCCCAGGCATCAACCGGATCGCTGTGCAAGGCTTTAGCCTCGCGCCATAGCTTGATTAGGCGTTTGCGCATCAGCGGATATTTCAGGCGGTTGGCGCTGTAGAGATACCAGGAATAGCTGGCACCGCGTGGGCAGCCACGGGGCTCATGGTTGGGCAAATCTGGACGGGTGCGTGGATAATCGGTCTGCTGGGTTTCCCAGGTGACCAGGCCGTTTTTCACATAGATTTTCCAGCTACAGGAGCCGGTACAGTTAACACCATGGGTGGAACGCACCACTTTGTCGTGCTGCCAGCGGCTGCGATAACCGTCTTCCCAATCGCGATTGGTGTTTAGCGTTTGGCCATGACCGCCAGAGAAAGGTTCGGCCAACTGCTTGAAGTAGCGGAACCGATCTAGAAATTTGCTCATCCGGAGTTCTCCTGAAGGCTCATTACCCTACGAGTTTCAAGCCGCAGCTTGAAAGACGACGGGCATATTGTTGTAAGAAGTTGCCAAGTGACATTGCTCAATCTGCGGCCAAGGCTACTGATGCTCTGCTGGGCGTAACTTGATTGCGATCAAGGGATTCGGGGAGAGAAAACCAGAGGGAAGGCACAAATACCACTAAAGGATGACAATTGGAAACCACCCTATCCTTTTGTAATAAAACAAGAATATTAAATTTACACAGCTAAGCGCCTGACGAGTACCCTGGCGCGGAAATTTGGGGGTAGTGGCGGTAAAACGGATGTGTGAGGCGAGGTTAATGACAAAATGACGGTGTAATTTTGCGCAGTTTAATACTCATATCTTAAACAGCTTGGAGGGGGATCCCTGCTAGCGAGTGCGACATTCAACTCGCATTTCCTTTTCATTCCCCGCCAGATACACGCAGTTCAGCGCCTGGGGATTAACACCAGGGGAGGTGTCTAATGAAAAAGAGAGGACCATACGAGGGCTGTTGAGCTGCTCATGCTGTATTGCAGGCCTGGTTCGACTGCCCAAGGCATAGGATAAAAGTGAAACTGTCAACAGCGCAATAAACGCAGCCAGATACTTCAATATTCTACCCCAAGGCGTTATCGTGTTTCTCCCGGCATCAACCAAAGACGCTTCACTTAATATCGGATTCATGAGGGAATAACCTTCCGACAACGTTGCATTTTCAATAATCTCATCGGCCATATGATTTAATTTACCCTCAGATAAATCACCATTGAAAGTTTCAGCATCATCATTTCCAGGAATAATCCCCGTAACGACGGCAGATTCCCCTGATGATATAAAGTTAAAAATCGTTTTATCTTCCACCTTATAACCAAGACGGGGAATGGTCCTGATGAGAGCATGTTCCGTGTCGCCAATTTTCTGGCGAATGGACTTAATCGTCTGATTTATTGTCGAGTCTGAGCAATAGGTGCCTTTCCAGATAGTCTCAATGATTTCTGAGCGGCTCACCAACTCTGGCGAGCGGTTAACCAGCAGGGAAAGGATCTGAAGCTCTTTCCAACGTAGGCGTGAACGCTGCCTGGAGGGGAGCAAAACATCAAAATTTATGATTTTTATTTCCTGTTCAGCATCCACTTTTCATTTTCCTTATGAGTTCACAGCGTCCTCATTTGTATAGAAACATGAAAAAATGTTCAAGAATTTAAATATAAACTCAGTGAAATAGACTTACTTTATATTTCACCTATTTTTCATAACTTAGTGAAATCATGCAACTCACCGAGAAAAATCACCCCCCTCCTGGCCCATGGTCAAATCAGACATAAACCACTCCACACCGAGGATGTGAGGGTTTATTTTATGATGATACAGTGGACATTAAGATTTCATTAATAGATAAACATGGGATCATCTTATCCTCAATAAACAAAAGAAAAGCGATGTTAATATATACCTATAAAACCGCCAGGCGTCGGTAACATGACACAACGGATTTTTGACCAAAGTAGCGGTGAACTCACCGATTGGCTATCAGTGAAACAACATGTGGGAATTGAGAAGGAAGACGCTCCCCGGCAAGCGGGGAGTGTCAGATGACTGACAGGCAATGTTGCTGAATGGGTAGGCGTCGCACATATTCGACCGAAGGGGCGCCGCATGCTGCGCCCGCTTAACTCAACTAGCGTGAAACCTTTTTACGGCCGTAAACGCCCCAGGTGACCACGACACACAGAATATAAAACACCAGGAAGATCTTCATCGCCCCAGCCGGTGAGCCCGTCAACGCCAGCGAAGTCCCAAACGCCTTGGGAATAAAGAACCCCCCTGCCGCACCAATCGCCGAGATAAAGCCCAAAGCCGCAGCCGAATCGGTTACCGCCTCGCGCTGTGCCAACTCATCGCTTCCTCCTTCGGCTTTCACTCTGTCCACGGTGATTTTACGGAATATTACGGCGATCATCTGGAAGGTCGAACCGCTGCCCAATCCGGCGGTAAGGAACAGCACCATAAATACGCCATAGAAGGCCATAAACGAGCCCTGATGATCGCTACCCGGCAAGGTCAGGAACAGCAAGGCGGCGAAAATAGCCATGACTATAAAGTTCAGCAGCGTCACACGAATGCCGCCAAAGCGATCGGAAAGCGCCCCACCCACGGGACGAGCAAGCGCCCCAAGGAACGGCCCGAAGAAGGCATAATGCAGGATCACCACGTCAGGAAACTGGGTTTTCGCCAGCATGGCAAAACCGGCAGAGAAGCCAATGAAGGAACCAAAGGTTGCCAGATACAGCAGGCTCAAAACCCACAGATGCCCCCGTTTGAGTACCGGCAGTTGTTGGCGCAAAGAAGCCTTTGAGGCGGCCAAATCGTTCATACCGAACCAGGCCGCCAGCGTTGCCACCAGCAGGAAAGGCACCCAAATCCAGGCGGCGTTTTCCAACCACAGCTGGCTGCCGTCTGGCTGTGTCTGCCCCGTACCGCCCAGGAAGCCAAACATGGCGAGCGAGATGGCTAACGGAGCCACCAGTTGCATCACGCTGACCCCCAGATTTCCCAGACCGCCATTCAGCCCCAGCGCGCCACCCTGCTTCGCCTTCGGGAAGAAGAAGCTGATGTTCGCCATGCTGGAGGCAAAGTTGGCCCCGGCAAACCCACACAACAGCGCAATAATGATAAATACGTTGAATGAGGTGCTCGGATCCTGCACCGCATAGCCCAGCCACAGGCAAGGTACCAGCAGGAAACAGGTGCTGATGGCCGTCCAACGGCGGCCACCAAACATCGGGATCACGAAGGAATACGGCACGCGCAGGATCGCGCCGGAAACCGAAGGTAATGCGGTCAACAGAAACAGCTGATCGGTGGTGAAGTTAAAACCCACCTTGTTCAGATTAACCGCCACGGCACTGAACAGCATCCATACGCAGAAGGCGAGCAACAGGCAGGGTATGGAGATCCACAGGTTGCGGCGGGCGATGCGGTGCCCACTCTGCTGCCAGAATTCGCTGTTCTCAGGTTGCCAGTCCTGAATAACCGCACCCGTTTTTTTTGCTAAAGGCATTGCAGATTGCGACATAATAACCTCAGAAACACGGTGATAACTGCGCACACCCTAGTTGATCCCCTCAAGCGGTAAAGTTGACGCAAATCAATGAGCAAGCAGGTAACTCATGACGCCAAAACCTCATACATCCCTTAGTGAGTAGCTCATTAAGGCCAGCTAATCTATTGGTATTCAGCAGGTTATAGCACAGTAGTGCCAAAGGTTTGGCAATGGGTCAGGTAGCCGGAAACTAAGGGGTACTTCGTTAGGGGTATGGGGTTACGCCGGGGGATAAGGAAAAATGGCTGCTATTGACGTAATTTGGCGGCCGGAGTTGCTGGTATCCACTCTCTGGTTTCTGCTGCTCTATAGGGGACGCGTATTCGATGAAACGCTTGCTGGCTCCGCTTTCCATCGTTAACCAGGTTGCCCTGTTAATGCTACTGCTGGGGGTGCTTGGTATCGCCGGAATGAGTATTTCCGCCTGGATGTCGCAAAGCATCCAGGGCAATGCTCATGCCATCAACAAAGCGGGTTCCCTACGGATGCAGAGTTACCGTCTGCTGTCTCAGGTCCCTCTGGATGCCCAAAGTGACATACTGATGCAGGGATTGGATCAGGATGAAACCAGCCGCGATTTGCAGCAGGCGCTGGAGCGCGAAGGGCTAACCCCGCAGTTGCTGAGGCTGCGTGACTATTGGCTAAATCAGCTGCAACCAAGGCTGCGCCAAGCACAACACCCCGCCGATGCGGCTCCCCAAGTGGCCCATTTTGTCAGCCTGTTGGACAAACTGGTTTCTGATATCGATCATCAGACCGAACGCCGCTTGTTGATGGTGACGCTGGTTCAGGGGGGATTTATCGCCCTGACGCTGTTGCTGCTGGTCGGCACCATCTGTTATCTACGCCGCCGTTTGCTGCACCCTTGGCGTCAGTTGGTGGCACTGGCAATGGCGGTTGGCCGCGGTGATTTCAGCCACCGTTTTGCCCAACGTGGGCATCAGGACGAGATGTCTTCCCTCGGCGCTGCGCTCAACACCATGTCCGACGAGCTTGCCACTATCTATGCCAGGCTGGAGCAACGTGTCGCAGAAAAAACCGCTGACCTGCAACAGAAAAACCAGGTGCTGGGCTTTCTGTATCACACCAGCCGCCAGTTACACACCAGCGAGCCGATCTGTAGCCGCCTGACGCCGATCCTCAACCAGTTGCAAACGCTGACGCCGCTACACAGCATCCAGGTACGGCTGTATGAAAACAACAGTCAGGAACAGTTTCTGCAATTAAGCGGTAACCAACCGTTGAGGCCGGAGTATTGCCATAATCCGGTCTGTAGCGCCTGCTTAAGCGAACATCAGCCGCATAGTCAGGGCCACCCTTCTCTTAGCTGGAGCCTGAGTGACCAACTGGGCAATTATGGCATCGTCGTCGCTCAACATGCGCCAGAACAACGGCTAAGCGATGAGCAATGCCAGTTGATGAATACCCTGATAGAGCAGTTGACCAGCGTATTGGCGATAGAGCGCCAGGTTGACCACCAGCAGCAGTTGATGTTGATGGAAGAGCGGGCCGCGATTGCCCGCGAGTTACATGACTCCATCGCTCAATCCCTCACCTGCTTGAAAATGCAGACCAGCTGCCTGCAAATGCAGGGGGGCGAGCTCCCTCCGGCCAGTCTGGCGCTGGTGCAACAGATGCGTGAAGAGATCAGTACCGCCTATCGCCAGTTACGCGAGCTGTTAACCACCTTCCGCCTGCGCTTGACCGAGCCTGGCCTGCTGGCGGCACTACAGTCTACGGTGCAAGAATTCAATCAGCGGCTGGGGATCACCATCGAACTGGATTATCAGTTAGGCCCACGAAGCATACCGGCCTATCAGGCGATCCACCTGCTGCAAATCGCGCGAGAGGCATTGAGTAACATTCACCAACACGCGCAGGCCAGCCAGGTCGCGATTCGGGTAACAAACCTGCAGGGCAAAGTCACCCTGAGCGTCAGCGATAATGGCCGTGGCCTGCCAGATATCAGCGAACGGCCCGATCACTACGGCCTGATCATCATGCGCGATCGCGCCAAAAGCCTGCACGGCCAGTGCGAAATCTTGCCGTGCAGCGGCGGCGGCACCGAAGTACGGGTGACGTTCCGCCCGGATAACTCTGCTATCGAATAAGGAAATATCATGACGACCGAAGAAGCTGCCACCATACTGCTGATTGACGATCACCCCATGTTGCGTAACGGCGTCAAGCAGTTGATTAGCATGGATCCGCGGCTACAAGTCATCGCCGAAGCCAGCAATGGCGAACAAGGGGTGGAACTGGCGGAGCTACACGATCCCGACCTGATCCTGTTGGATCTGAATATGCCCGGAATGAACGGCCTGGCAACGCTGGATCGCCTACGCCAAACCGCCCTTTCCGGCCGAGTGGTGGTATTCAGCGTATCCAACCATGAAGACGATGTGGTGAGCGCGCTAAAACGCGGTGCGGATGGTTATCTGTTGAAAGATATGGAGCCAGAGGAACTGCTCAAGGCACTGCATCAGGCGGCAGCAGGGCAAATGGTACTGAGCGAAGCATTGACGCCAGTGCTGGCGGCCAGCCTGCGGGAAAACCGCCCGGCGGTAGAACGCGACATCCAGCAGTTAACCCCGCGCGAGCGCGACATCCTCAAGCTGATCGCTCAGGGGCTGCCAAACAAGCTGATCGCCCGTAAACTGACGATCACCGAGAGTACCGTCAAGGTGCACGTGAAACACCTGCTGAAGAAGATGAAACTGAAATCCCGCGTCGAAGCCGCCGTTTGGGTGTTGGGTAATAAGAAAGATTAGTTACCCTCTGGGTGCAACGGCCCGGTAACCGCCGGGATTGCCGGTGGCTGCAGGGTTTGCGGCGGCGGTAACCCAGGCTCCCCTTCAATAGACAAGCTCAGGGGAGCGGTAACCTGTAGCGTGATCCAGTTGGAGGTGGCTTTCTGCTGCTTTTCATCCTCAAGGGTGACGGACAGTTGGTAGTGATTGCTGGCCCCTGGCGTCTCATCCCACGCGGGCACCGTCAAGGTCCACCCTTGCGGATCGTTGATATTCGCCGACGGCGTCAGGCTGACTGCCTGAGTGTCCCCTTGCCAGTTGACCGCAGTGATCTTATTGGCCGCTTTGATTTCCAGCACCAGCGGCAGCGTTTCCCCTGGATTCAGGCTCCATGACGGCGTCGCCAGAAACACCTGCAACGTTTTGCTTTCACGGAACTCCAGCACCGGCACATTATTACGTTCAATGCTGTCATAGCGGCTACCGCGCAAAGATTTGGCCTGTTCCACGTAGTACGGAGAAATCTGTTTGAGCAGCGGCACCCCAAGGCGGTAGGTCATGGCCAGCTCGACCTTGTCCTGGGTTTCGCCCACATTATCCAGTTTGTGCAAGGCTTTGACCGTGACCAACGGGACCGGTGTATAGTTGAGCCCCACCTGCATAGCGCTAGGATCGGTTTGTTTGTTGCCATTGCCTAACAGATCGACACTGGCGCCGCGATACTGTTCAAAGCTGAGCGAGGCGCCAAGCTGGTGATAAAACGGCAGATAACCTTGGGTGGTAATGTCGTAGCCACGCGCCGGGCGGCCAAGAAAGACGGCATTATTTGCCTGTGGAGAAAATGACGATAGCGGGTGGTAATAGTTGGCCGACAAGCGTAGATAGTCACCCCAGGCTTCAGCACCGATGCTGCCACGGTTGCGCTGATTCTGGAAATCACTGTCGAGCACGGAGTTATAGCCCAGCAGCCAATCCCCCACCACCCAGCGCTGCCCCAGGCCAAAATTACCCTGTGAACCGTTAGCCTTTTGCAGATAACCCACCTGGCTGTAGGTCAACAAGCCATCCACGTCATAGAGCGGGCTGAACAACTGACCGCTGCTGCCGGTGAAATCCCCTTCAGGTGTTACCGCAAGCGACAGTTTAGCGGTGCCAAGTGGTGAAAGTAACTCCTCGGTCTCCTGCTGAAGAACCGAGCTGGCCTGGTTGGTCAGGTAATCTTTGGTATCGGCGCGCGCCCGCTCGCTGGATATCTGGTTAAGATTCTGCTCTGCCAGCTTTTTCGCCCGCGTAGCCCACTCTTTTTCTTTTTCGGCATCGTTGACGCCAGCGCTGCCCAGTTCCGGCAGCTCTTGCGCCGGAGATGCCTGCGCCTTGACCTCACTGACCACTGCCGCTGGCTTTTCTATCGGGGTCACGGCCGCAGGCACTTTAGCCGCGATATCAGCCGCATTTGCCACCGCCGGTGGGGCAATGGCCTGGGGCTCTACGGGGGTTGGTGGTGCCACTGTCTGAGCTTCTGCTACCGTAGCCGGTGGCGCTACCGTCTGGGTTTCTGCTGCTGGTGCTACTGCCTGAGCTTCTGCTACTGCCGCCGGTGGCACTACCGTCTGGGCTTCTGCTGTTGCTGTCGGGGGCGCTTTAGCCAGATCGTCAATCACGCTCGTCCCAACCGAGGGAGCCTCCGCCGTGGCCTCAGCTACGCTTTTCGCTGCAACAGGTGCCTCAGCCTGGGTGTCAGGCACGCCAGCCACTGCCGGGGGAGTTTCCGCCTGGGCGTTAAACATTATTACCGGTAGTGCTAATAACCCGAGTAAGCGCGTGCTGGATAACAACTGTGACATCTTTTGCTGAATAACCTTGCTCATAACCACGTTTGCCCTTCGCCTTCCTTGCCGCATGGCAAACTCACCTCGTTGACACTACCGTTCCGGCAGGAAGAAAAAACCTGCCGCACAGCATAATGCAACCTGAAGCCATAGGGTAAGCGATCGGCAAAAAGAAGCCATCGGAAAAACCTGTAATCGGGGATTTAAACCAAGGGGTATAACCAGCGATAAAAAAGACGTCCGAACAGCACATTCCACCATTGGGGCAAACGTGCTGCACGGACGCCTGTTGAAATTCATCGCGGATACTCAACGTTTCCGCCTTTAAAGTAAGCAGCTTGCATGCCAGTTTGCCAAGCCACAGATTTTAGAAGGTTATTGCCGTGCAATCTGTAATCCACCCCTCACTATTGCACAGTGATATGGCGCGCTTTGCACTATGCCAGCGCATTACCGCCTCAGATCTGATAATCGATAACCTGTTCCAACTGATCGGAGAACACTTTCTCTTTAATTTCCGTGAGTGACAAGGTGGGATTACATAGCTGGATAAACTGCCAGGTATAGTTACGTTGTAACTGACCGCGTTTCAGGCCCAACCAGACGGTATTAGGCTCAAACAAATGTTCGGCATTGAGACTGACCAGCCCACGATCGCGCTCTTTTTCAAACGACATATCCGCCAGAATGCCCACACCCAGCCCCAATTCAACATAGGTTTTGATGACGTCAGAATCCTGGGCACTTAGCGCGATATCCGGAGTCAGCCCCGCAGCTTTAAATGCCGCATCCAGCCGTGAGCGCCCGGTGATACCCTGGCGGTAGGTAATCAACGGCAGCGTACTGAGCATTTCCAACGTGACCAGCGGTTGGCGTGTCAACTCGTGGCCTTCCGGAACCAGGATCGCATGGTTCCAGCGGTAATAGGGAAAAGCGGCCAACGACTCTTCGCTCATCAGGCGTTCACTGGCGATACCGATATCCGCTTCGCCGCAGGCCAGCATGGCGGCAATCTCCTCCGGGCTCCCCTGATTAAGCACCACGCGCACCTGCGGATACAGCGCCCGAAACTCCTTAATCACCCCCGGTAGGCTGTAGCGAGCCTGGGTATGGGTGGTGGCAATATGCAGTTGGCCCGCGTCTTTACTGCTGAACACATCGGCCAGACGGCGGATATTATTGGCATCATTGAGGATACGCTCCGCGACCACCAACAGCTCTTTGCCCGGTTCGGTCATGCCTAATAACCGTTTGCCACGGCGGATAAATATCTCAATCCCCAGCTCTTCTTCCAGCTCGCGAATATGGCGGCTAACCCCAGACTGGGAGGTAAATAACGCATTCGCGACGTCAGTCAGGTTGTAGTTGCAACGCGCTGACTCACGAATGATTTTTAATTGCTGAAAATTCATTCCGTCCCCTTCTCTCCCCAAAATCGTTAACAATATTGATACGGAGTCTGCGCAGACAGAACAAATAAGGAATAGTCTTTACTTATAGCTTTTAATGCTAAGTGCATTTTTTAGCATTAAAAATTCACCACCGCTTTTCTTAAAATTACAAAAAGCTTTAAAATTAATGAGATAAATAACCATCAGAATACTATGGTTAAACAAGCTATGCAGAAAAAGTTATTACCTAGAGGGATAAGATATATCAACGCGAGGGTTGTTTAGACATTTGGGGCGCGCAATACGACGCCCCGAAGGTAACTGAGGGTTAGGCCGTGGCTTCGCCACCTATTGGCCCTGAGGTATTTTGTTGCAGCCACTGACGGACATAGCCGACCAGATCGCCAATGCAGTCATCCTTCATGCCGTGACTTTTCAGCTCGTTGTCCAAGGCAAACAGATACTGCGCATTGGTGCCCAACGGGCCGCTGGCGCTGGCGATCAACGGAGCGATCACCTGATGGCTGGTATCCGCTTCAAATAGCGGATGCTGTGGGTTCATCACAAACACCAAGGCGGTAACGACGCTGCCGTCGTCCAGCGTCAGGTCACACCAGGTTGGCAGATAGCAACCGGTGATCATCTCACGCTTCCACAGTAGTTCCAGCTCTTCACGCAGTTTATCTTCAGGAAGGCGGAAGGCCAGACCGGTGGTTTGCCCCCCTTCCTGCAGAGCCAGCATGCGCCCGGGTTGATGCAGCGTTCCCCGTCCGGCGGTCAAACGCAGGCAAAATGCCCGATGCCAGCCTTGCAGCGTCGCGGGGCGCACCTCTTCGGATTCAAATACCGGGTTCCACATCAGTGATCCATAGCCAAAAACCCATACCGGGCTATTATCCGGCCGTCTGGAGAGTGTACATGTCAGTGAGGCCGAGCGCTGTTCCGGTGTCAGCAACAGCGACTCTTCGATCGTGCCGAATGCCGTTTTGCAGTCTGCTTTTTGCAGAAAATCTCGAGTTAACACCTAATACAACCTCCTGGGAATAGGATTGCCCTAAACCCTTCGCCACTGTGTATGCAATTTCTTTTTTGGGATGCGGGGCGTATTTATTTCCACCGCCCAGCAAAAAATATATACCCTATGGATTTCAAGTTGCAGCTAGGCAACAAGCTTACTCATCCCCAGGAGCTTACTTTTGGGTAAGTGACTGGGGTGGGTAAGTGCAGATAACAACGCTGCAACTTGAAAGACGACGGGTATAAATGACCATATTCTTTTCTGACCTCTCAATCAAGTTTCCAAGCATATTTAATGTGAAAAAGTATTTGTACCCAGAAGCAATAATAATTATAGACGTAAAACTTTACTCTTCCCCTGCGTTTTGTTAACAGAGCTCAGCGTTTTAACCGCAAAAAAATACAATCCGGGCGGATCACGCCGCTTGCCCTGATGTGCCACGCCAATCAGCAAACAATTCTCATTATCAAATGGCGTGATATACTGGCCGCAGAATGATAAAGGAGAGTCCTGTGACAACCGAAACCCCACGCAGCCGCGCACCCTATTTGATCGAAGTTACCCGTTTACGCGACATCACACCGCACCTGCGCCGTATCACCTTCAGCGCGCCAGACCTGCATTATTACCCAGTAGAAGCCGCCGCAGCGCATATCAAAGTGTTCTTGCCGCTCGCAGGCCAAACGCAGCCAGACCTGCCCACGCTCACCGAGAAGGGCCCGGTGTGGGCCGCCGATGCCGTACGCCCGCTAATTCGCACCTACTCTATTCGAGCCGTTCGCCCGCAACAGGGTGAGATTGATATTGAGTTTGCCCTGCACGACCACAGCGGGCCAGCGGTGAACTTTGCACGTCAGGCCAAGCCGGGGGATAAAATTGGTATCAGCAACCCTGGCGGCCCCAAGCCAATGTTGCCAGAAGCCGACTTTTACTGCCTGGCAGGCGATCCTTCATCGTTACCGGCCATCGCCGCACTGCTGGAAAACTTGCCAGCACGTAGCGAAGGCCACGCTTTTATCCGTGTCGATACCCCTGCGGACGTTATCGATCTGCAAAAACCTGCCGGTGTTGAACTAAGCTGGATCGTTGGCGGCACAGAGAAAACGGCCGATCTCATCACGCAATTCTGCGCCTTGCCACTGCCGCAAAGCGGCACCCAGTTCTGGCTGGCAGGTGAGGATCGTCTGGTTGTCGAACTGCGTCGTTACCTGCGCCGGGAGCGCCAATGTGAGCGTAATCAGCTTTATGCAGTGCCTTACTGGCGTGAAGGGTTAAATGAGGAGGGTTACCACCAGAAAAGGCACGATATCATGGATAACATTGACTCCTGATCGCCATTATCTGCCTTATTTTCCGTTGAAAATGCCGGTTAAGCCCCATTTATAGGCGTTTAACAAGTAATGTCTGGTGTTTAACGTAAAAGTAAGTAAAAAAAACCGCATCAAATGCGGTTTTTTTGTTACTCTTATCGCATAAAGCAAAGTTTTGCTTTCTAAAAACTAAACACAACATCACATTATTACTCGGCGTCATGCGCAGAGTGTATCCTATTATTATTAACAACTTTCTGGATACGCTGACCCTATCTGCAGGTGAACAGCGATGACGGGCCACGCAGTTTGAGAAGGAGATGTACCGTAATGAAGTCGCACAACGATCCTGGCCGATCCAAATCTCGCCACACAGAGTATTCCCTGATTTTCCCTATCGCCGCGCTGGTTGTGCTCAATTTATGGAGCGGTACCAGCAGTTTCCCACTGATTGTGGCCATCAACATTATTGCCCTGGTCGGTATCCTCAGCAGTGCTTTCAGCGTGGTACGCCATGCCGACGTACTGGCCCACCGCCTGGGTGAACCCTACGGCTCGCTGATCCTCAGCCTGTCGGTAGT
Organism: Serratia sp. T13T92; assembly: GCF_047530105.1. Classification (NCBI taxonomy): domain Bacteria; kingdom Pseudomonadati; phylum Pseudomonadota; class Gammaproteobacteria; order Enterobacterales; family Yersiniaceae; genus Serratia; species Serratia sp. T13T92. The sequence continues at coordinate 86,328 of NZ_JBLJAK010000021.1, forward strand.
GATCCTGGAAGTTAGCCTGATTTCAGCACTGATGGCAACCGGCGACGCGGCCCCGGCCCTGATGCGTGACACACTGTATTCAATTATCATGATTGTGACTGCCGGACTGGTTGGGGTTGCCCTGCTGCTCGGCGGGCGCAAGTTTGCTACCCAGTACGTTAACCTTGGCGGTATCAAACAGTACCTGATGGCGATCCTCCCACTGGCGGTGATCGTGCTGGTGTTGCCAAGCGCCTTGCCTGGGGGCAACTTCAGCGTGGGCCAGTCACTGCTGGTTGCGGCCATCTCAGCGGCAATGTACGGCGTGTTCCTGCTGATCCAGACCAAAACCCACCAGAGCCTGTTTGTTTATGAACACGAAGATGACGATGGCGACCCGCACCACGGTAAACCCTCGTCCCACAGCAGCCTGTGGCATGCCTCCTGGTTGATCGTGCATCTGGTCGCGGTAATTGCCGTAACCAAATTCAACGCCAACCCGCTTGAAGGTTTGCTCACCAAGCTGAACGCACCAACGCAGTTCACCGGTTTCCTGGTTGCGTTGCTGATCCTGTCCCCAGAAGGGCTGGGTGCTCTGCGCGCGGTGTTGAACAATCAGGTGCAGCGCGCCATGAACCTGTTCTTCGGCTCGGTGCTGGCGACCATTTCACTGACGGTGCCAGCGGTAACGATTATTGCCACCCTGACTGGCCAGACGCTAATCTTCGGCCTGCAGGCACCGCATATGGTAGTGATGCTGACGGTGTTGATATTGTGCCATATCTCGTTCTCTACCGGCAGAACCAACGTGTTAAACGGCACCGCGCACCTGGCGCTGTTTGCCGCTTATATGATGACGATATTTGCCTGATACCGGATGGTTACAAAACATCAACGGGGCGCATTATTTGCGCCCCGTTCTATTTATAGTGCAAAGAAAATCAGTGCCGCAATCCCGCCAAACAGCAGCCATTTGATAATGTAATACCCCGTCTTGTTCCAGGCTTTTAATCGCTTGCCAACCTTACGCACGGCATAGATATATTTGAACAGCCGATTGACGCCGCCGGTACGATCGCCCTCTTCATTCGGTGCTGTCGCAGCACTCATCAAATTACGTCCCAACCAGTGATTCACCGCCTGCGCCCAACGGTAACGCATCGGCCGCTCGATGTCGCAAAACAGGATCAGGCGGTTTTCCCCGCTCTGGTTTTCGGCATAGTGCAGATAGGTTTCATCGAACATCACCCCTTCACCATCGCGCCAACTGTAGCGTTCGCCATCTACTTCGATAAAGCAGCGGTCGTCATTCGGGGTGATCAACCCCAGGTGATAGCGCAACGAACCGGCATAAGGGTCACGATGGCGTGGCAAGCGGCTGCCATGAGGTAATTCGGCAAACATCGCGGCCTTCACCGAAGGCAGGCTGCGTAACAGCGCTGTGGTTTGTGGGCATAACGCCATTGCCGAAGGATGGTTATCCTCATACCACTTCAGGTAAAAGCGCTTCCAGCCGGTTTTGAAGAAGGAGTTGAATCCGGCATCGTTAAATTTATCCGACGCTTTGATTTGCTGGATCTCCATCAATTGCTGCCCTTCTTCACGAATGGTCTGCCAGTTGTCACGCAGGATAATGAGATCGGGGAACTGCTCCGGTTGCAGGTAAGGCGTGGTCGGCACCCGTGAGAACAGGTACATAAACACGTTCAGCGGTGCGGTAAAGGTGGAATGGTCGGAAAGCTGACGCCAAAAAGGATAGCGAACACGGCCACGAAAATGAATGTAAATAACGCACAAAATCAATAAGATAAGAATGATATATTTCATGATGACTTCAGAACCCCAAAATACGACCATCAGTATGCCAAGCACGGCACACAACCCAACAATTCCCTTAGCTCCGTTAAGATCGGTTTAACGGCCACAAGACACCAATAGTTAACGTTATTGAAACTAAAATTCTATACAAAAAGCCGCAAAAATTTACACAAAGCTTAAACGAGAACGGGATTTACGCTAGGAGGGAGCTAACGATTTAGCAGAGTCGGATTGGGTGGAGTAAATGAACACACGGGGAGAGATACCGGATTATCGGTCAGGCAATCGAGACTCCCCTCACCCCAACCCTCTCCCGCAGGGCGAGGGAGCTGCAACGGTGCTGTGTTTGGAGAGGGGGCATTTTGACTAGGTCAGAACAGGGGGCGTTAATCCAGTACAGAAATTGGGTGCAAGAGCTAATCTGTGGCACGGTAGGTCCCCTCTCCCTGTGGGCTGAGGAATTGATACGGTGCCGTATTTAGTTATAGGAAGCAATCTGCAGCTTATTCACGAAGGAAATCGATACGGTGTTGTAAACCGGTAAAGCGGCCAATTGGTAGCACGGCCAGTCCCCTCTCCCTGTGGGAGAGGGTTAGGGTGAGGGGACGATCGCTGTAGCCAATGCCCCACCCTTTGCTAGCAAATCACTTCCCCTTGCTGGGATTATCGGCAAAAACCCGCTGCCGTATCTTGCTGACATCGACATCACCAATATAGCGCGCAATCCCGGCATAATATTTTTCATGATAGCCATGCTCCGGCTTTCTCAATTCGGCCAGCACCGCAGGCTTATCCGCATTTTCAAATACCAGGCGATACATTGCCACCACTAGCCCGGTACGATCGCTGCCGTGCCAGCAGTGAACCAACACCGGTTTCAGGGCAAAACGAATTTCTCTGAGCGCCGTCACCACGATGTCGTCATTAATTACGGCGGCATTGATCGCCACCCGGCGCAGAAGCAAGCCTGTGCCTCTCGCTTCGCTGTCGTCGTCATGCCACTGGCGTAAACTGAGTACGGTTTTGATGCCCTGCTGCTCGAGCGTTTGCATCTGGGCAGCGGAGGGCTGAGAGGAGCGGTAGAGTTCTGGCGAGACCTGATGGTAGTTCTCTGGGGTCGTGGCATTTACCGAGGCAGTAAAACTCCCCACCAGCAGCATCGCGCCCAGTAACCACGTTTTCCCTACGCTGGACCGCCAGCGCTGAATATCGTCCATAATAGTATTCCTTAGTGATCCTGCGATTTATTGTACTCAAATTGGCCGCAATGGCGCAGCTTTATTGGTATCATCCCATTTAGTGTTGGCCACCAGCACACCATAGTTTCTACCACATATACAAAGAGTTAGTAATGGATATTGTATTTAAACGCCTTAGCGATATCGATCGAAGCGAAATCATTGCCCTAAACACTAACCCATTGGTTTTACGCCAAATGCCCTTGGGTAATTCGAGTTTTGGCGATGCAGAATGTCTGGAATGGGTAACAGGCAAAGAATCCCAATGGGATGAGTACGGATATGGGCCATGGGCTTTTACAGTAAGCGACAAGTTTGTCGGTTGGGGAGGCTTGCAATACGAAAACGGAGATGCTGACTTGGCTTTAGTGCTGCATCCTGACCATTGGGGGCTCGGGAAAAAAATCTATGACAAAATTTTAGCTTATGCTTTCAATGAGATGGGGCTCAAGTCAATCACAATCCTGCTTCCCCCAACACGATTGAAAATTAAAGCGATATTTCGGCTGGGATTTCAGTTTGATGGTGACATTGACTATGACGGCGTTCATTTTATTCGCTATCGATTACACTCCCCTCAACGGTAAAAAATCCACATTGGCGAACAATGTACTCATTTAAATTTGGGCCTTGATCTGTAAGTTTCATCGTTTCTAAGAAGGCCTAACCAAATATAAATTTCGTTTCATCAGTAAACTACGGATTACAAAATGTTTGGTGCATTAAAAAGGCCACCGAAGTGGCCTTTTGCAAGCTTTCAGACAAATTAATCGTAAGCATTAAGCGTGCGTTGGCACAAGGCAGAGCGCACACAGTCCTGTTTGTCGAAACGAATAATGCCGACCATCTCGTCCTCTTCGAAGCGCTCCAGCGCGTCGCTAAGGCCGGATTTCACGCCGCGTGGCAAATCGCACTGGGTAATATCGCCGTTAACGATCACCGTGACGTTCTCGCCCAGACGGGTCAAAAACATCTTCATCTGGCTAGCCGTTACGTTCTGGGCCTCGTCCAGGATGACTACCGCATTTTCGAAGGTACGCCCGCGCATATAGGCGAAAGGCGCGATCTCTACCTTGCCAATTTCCGGGCGCAGGCAGTATTGCAAGAACGACGATCCTAAACGGCGTAGCAGAATGTCATACACCGGCCGGAAATAAGGGGCGAACTTCTCAGAGATATCCCCCGGCAAAAAGCCGAGATCTTCATCCGCCTGCAGAACCGGACGAGTGACGATAATCCGATCCACCTCTTTATGTATCAGGGCTTCAGCTGCCTTGGCTGCACTGATGAAGGTTTTACCGCAACCGGCCTCACCAGTGGCAAATATCAACAGCTTGTTTTCTATGGCTGATAAGTAATGACCTTGAGCTTCGGTTCTAGCCTCGATGGTAGAAGTATCCCGGCTGTCACGAGCCATGCCGATAGATTCCACACCACCCATTTGTACCAGCGAGGTCACGCTTTCTTCTTCACGCTGGCGATGACTACGAGCGTCACGACGAATGACGCGTTTGGCTTCACGACGTGCTTTGATCACTGCTTTCTGTCTTCCCATAGTGGCACCTTACAGTTTGTTTCACCTACCGCAGGGCAGCAAACACCGAGCGATTATGTTACACACGTATCAGGTTGTGGCCCCCTTTAAAGCCATAGAATGACGTGAACACCTAGCCGCCATCGGGCGCGGCTCTTTTTCACAGAACAACGAGATTGGTACAAAACAGGAGTGTGTGTCAGCCGGATTAATGCGAAAGGAAAGCCAAGAGTCGGTCAGAAATTGAGAGTCGTAGAGAGCGCCCTCGTTACAACGAGAAATCAGTGAAGGTATGTTATTTGCTGTTTGTAGCCCAACCAAGGACTTTACCATTAGCGATCCCCGCAGTGATATTTACAGCATTGAGCTGTGCACCGTGTGAAAACTACCGCCAGATGATTACAGTATAATGACATTCAACCGCGCTGCGTTGCTAAAATGTAAAAAAATTTAATATTTTTTGTTTTAACCCGCTGCAACACCACTATATCAAAGCATAACCGCCTTGGCATTAAATTATTTTATTGTTAAATATCAATGAATTGATATTAATTTCGGCGAATGACATTTAGGTTGTCGGATTAAAAATTAAGCACATAAAAAAGCGCAGCCTTTGCGCTGCGCTTCAGACTGATGACGAACCCCATTATTTTGATGGGGTTCGTTGTTTTTAGCGACCGTAGGTCGCGATCGCGATATTTTCCCACCACACTGCTTTTTGCTTTTTCTGAGGGCCTCTATGGGGCTCCTG
>NZ_JBLJAK010000022.1:0-89997 GCF_047530105.1 Serratia sp. T13T92
AATTTGCCTGGCGGCAATAGCGCGGTGGTCCCACCTGACCCCATGCCGAACTCAGAAGTGAAACGCCGTAGCGCCGATGGTAGTGTGGGGTCTCCCCATGCGAGAGTAGGACACTGCCAGGCATCAAATAAACGTTATCAGTATGACACCTGGTAATGCGCGAAATCACTCAGGTGGTTTTGCCAGCATCGAAAGATGCGACGTAAAAGAATCGGTGGAGCGGTAGTTCAGTTGGTTAGAATACCTGCCTGTCACGCAGGGGGTCGCGGGTTCGAGCCCCGTCCGTTCCGCCACTTAATTGATAAGCCCTGAGTCTCTGACTCAGGGCTTTTTCATTTGCTTAAATTGAACACCCCAATGGTTTATTCCTGCCTCAATTAGCGTCAATTTCTGATTATTGTTGCCAATTAATCAAAAGTCTTATGCACAATAGGGCGTTTTTGATCAACAAAACTGCTGCCATAATCCTCTCAAGCTGTTTTGATAAACAAACCGAGAGAACATAATTATGAGCATCCCTGCATTTGGCTTAGGTACCTTCCGTCTACAAGATCAAGTGGTGATCGATTCCGTGAGCACCGCTCTGGAACTGGGCTACCGTGCCATCGACACCGCACAAATCTATGAGAACGAAGCGGCCGTTGGCCAAGCTATCGCAGCCAGCGGCGTGAAACGTGAAGAGCTATTTATCACCACCAAAATCTGGATCGCCAACCTGGGCAAAGACCAACTGATCCCAAGCCTGCAAGAAAGCCTGAAAAAGCTGCAAACCTCCTATGTGGATCTGACCCTGATCCATTGGCCGTCACCGAACGATGAAGTCTCGGTTGCCGAGTCGATGGCGGAGTTGGTGAAGGCTAAGGAACTCGGACTGACGCGCCAGATTGGTATTTCCAACTTCACCGTTGAACTGATGCAGCGCGCTATTGATGCGGTGGGTGCTGATGCGATCGCCACCAATCAAATCGAACTCTCGCCGTATCTGCAAAACCGTCAGGTGGTTGAATTTGCGCAACAGCATGGCATTGCCATCACCTCTTATATGACGTTGGCTTATGGCAAGGCGTTGCAGGATGAAGTCATCAACAATATCGCCAAACGCCGTGATGTGACTGCGGCTCAGGTGATCCTGGCTTGGGCTATGCAACTGGGTTATGCGGTGATCCCGTCCTCGACCAAGCGTGAAAACCTGGCGAGCAATCTGTTGGCCCAGCAACTGACGCTGTCTGATGATGAAATGGCTGAGATTGCTGCATTAGAATGCAATGGCCGTCTGGTTAGCCCGGAAGGTCTGGCACCAAACTGGGATTGATAGGTTGGCCGTCTGTGGTTTTGAGGCCACAGGCGGCTTAGCTTGTTTTAACGAGCGATCTTTTGGTGTAAGGCGATAATCTCACGGCCCATTTCCATCAGCATAATCGCGTTCATCAGATGGTCCTGTGCATGGACCATCACCAGATGAACCGGGATTTTACCGCTGCCTTCGTCCATTTCGATCAGTTTGGTCTGCACGTGATGAGCGCCAGAGAGTGCCTCCTGCGCTTGTTGCATATACTGTTCGGCCTGCACGAAGTCTTCTTCTTCACGCGCACAGCGCATGGCTTGAAACACCAGACTGCGGGCGTAACCCGCATTGGCAATCAGCTCCATCACTTCGTTTTCCAAATCCATTTCAGGCTTCCTCAATCAGTGCCAGAGCTTGATCCAATACCTTGTCACCCTTCATGGTGCCGTAGGCCATCATATCGATGCAGGCGACTTTTTTATGGTGCTCGTGGGCTATCTTCTCGCATTCTGCCAGCTTATAGCGGATCTGCGGCCCCAGCAGCGCGACGTCAAATTCGGTTACCGCCGTTTTGTATTCACGGATCGACTTGGCACAGATCTCGGCGTCAATACCGCGCGCTTTGGCGGCTTCCTGCATCTTTTTCACCAGCAGACTGGTGGACATACCCAAGTCACACACTAACAGGATCTTTTTCATGTTATTTCTCCAGGCGTTCCAGCAGGTGCTGGATTAAAAGTGGGATCGGTCGGCCAGAGGCCACGCTACGGCCATTTTCGCGCCACAGCGCGGTGCCGCTGATATCAAGGTGTGCCCAGGGAATATCCTCCCGGCTGAAGCGACTTAGGAAGTAGGCGGCAGAGGTACTGATCGCCGCATTGTTGGTCGGCGTGTTGCACAGATCGGCAATATGGCTCTCGACCTGTTTGCTGAAGCGCTCATCCAACGGCAACGACCATAAAGGATCGCCACTGTGCAAGCCTGCCTGAGTAAGATCGTGACGCAGGTTTTCATCCTCGGTCATCAGCCCGCTAAGATCGTAACCCAAGGCTTTGACCACCGCGCCGGTGAGCGTAGCCAGATCGATCACGTATTCAGGCGGCTGCTGATTATTGGTCAACCTGCTGGCGTAGGCGATACCATCGGCCAGTACCAGCCGCCCCTCGGCATCGGTGTTATTGATTTCCACGGTTAAGCCGCTGTAGCTGGTTGCGACATCGCCAGGGCGCATCGCGGCCGGGCCAATCATATTTTCGGCCAGCGCCAGTACGCCAACCAGACGTACCGGTAGCTTGAGTTCTGCCACGGCCAGCATCAGGCCAAAGACGTTGGCGGCGCCACACATGTCATATTTCATGGTGTACATGCCATCGCCGCCCTTTAGCCACAGGCCGCCGGTATCGAAGGTGATACCTTTGCCCACGTAGGCGCTGAAGGGGCCGGTATCGCTACCCTGGTAACGTATCACCACCAAACGTGGAGGATTATCGGCACCTTTACCTACCGCCTCTAGCAAGCCAAGACCCTGTTCAGCGATCTGCTGTTCATCCAAAACTTCGCAGCTCAGGCTGGGATAGGGTGCAATCTGGCGGGCGATCTCGCTGGCGAAAAATGCCGGGGTGCAACGATCGCTTGGCATGTCGGCAATGCGTCGTGCTGCCTTCATCCCCATGGCGGTGGCTGCTGCTTGAGACAGGTACGGTTCGAGAGTGGCTCGTTGCTCCGGCTGGCAATAGAACACCAATTCCTGGATGCGCGGTACAGGCGCCGTTGCTGCCTTTTTCAGACCGAGATCGCTCAGTTGGTAATCCAGGTTGAACAGGAAATGCAGCAGAGGGCTCAGTGCCGGCAGGCTGCGGTGATCAAACACCGTGCAGTCGACGATCAACTGCGTACTAGAGCCGCTGCGTAGTAGAGGACGCAGTGCGGTGACCAGCTTGCTGGTTTGCCCATCGAGCCAGAACGTTTTTGGCAACAGCGTGACGCGGCCTACCGGAGCACAGCCATAGGCGCAGTCGGCGGTTTGCTGTTGGGCGGTGGCCTGGAGTTCCTGTAACAGGGCTGCATTGCAGGGTAATTGCAATGGGCTGTCGGGATAGCTAATCACATGGTTGTTAACTTCCCATGCGGGGATGTCACTCAGTAACCGATAATTAATCAAAATGGATCTCCTCAATCGGCGCGCGAATGCGCTCGGCATAGTCGGTTAGCCATTGCTCGCTGGCTGGAGTGTAGTGGGTATGCTCGGCACGGCGTTCTGCCAGATACACCGTCGGTGGCTGGATGGCGCTGGCGACCACAAACGAGAAGGTTTTGATATTGGTTGAGATGCCGAACTCTCCCTGCCGATTCATGCAGACTACGGAGAGATCGCCCACCCGGCCAAAGCGGGCTATCAGCCGGTCTTCCAGCTCGAAGACGACCGAATCGGCCGCCTGTTGTGGCGTCATACCTTGCTGCATACGGCGCACGATCTCATAGCTGGTGCAGCCCTTCATCAGGTCTTCACCCACTCCGGTGGCAGTTGCGGCACCGATCTGGCTGTCACAGTAGAAACCGGAGCCAATCACCGGTGAATCACCCAGTCGGCCACGGCGTTTCATAAACAACCCGCTGGTAGACGTGGCCACGCTCATTGAACCATGTAGATCGAGGCCGATAATGCCGACGGTATCGTGACCATCGTAGGGGCTAAGGCCCTTATCGATGGTTTCGCGGCAGCGTTTACGATAGTGCTGGGTTGCACGTTCGGTGAGCATGGTCTTGTCGGCAAAACCCTGGCTAAGGGCCCACTCACGTGCGCCAGCCCCCACCAGGACGCTGTTGAAGCGTTCGCGGCTCAGCGCCTGGGCAACCTTCACCGGGTTGGCGATATCCACCAGGTTACCAACGGCACCAAAGGCCAGCGTATCGCCATCCATAAAGGCCGCATCCAGTTCTACCTCACCATTTTCGGTAGGCAGGCCGCCGAAACCGACAGATTTATAAAACGGAAAATCCTCCACTTCCGCCACCGCGCTAACCACGCTTTGTGCGGCGCTTGCCCCGGCTTTCAGCGCTTCACTGGCTTGGGTGACGCCTTCCAGGGCCATACGCCAGGTTGCAATCATTCCCCACATATCAAACTCCTGATGTTTCGGCTGCGCGATACTGTTTGTCCAGAATGCGCAGGAAAGGCAGATAAAGCATGGCGCCGATCAGCAGGTTAACGATCTGCATCAGGCTGCCACTCAAATGGCCGGTCACGATAAAGCCACTGATCACCGGTGGCAGCGTCCAGGGGATAAATACCCCGGTAGTGACGGCGACGGCCCCCACCTTCATCGCCACGTATTGCACGGTAACCAACACCACTGGAACCAGGTTGAAGGGAATCAACATTATGGGGTTCATGATCACCGGCAGGCCAAATAGGATCGGTTCATTAATATTGAAGATTGAGGCCGCCGCCCCCATGCGACCTACTTCGCGGATGCTGTTGCTACGGGCAAAGAACAGAATGGCGATCACCAACGACAGGGTGGCACCGGCCCCCCCCATCCAGATCATATCGAAGAACTGTTCGGTAACGATGTGCGGTGGCGTAACCCCGGCCTGGATAGCGGCGATGTTGTCGGTCTGGTTTTCCATCCACAGTGGACGAATGATGCCGTTGACCATCGAACCGGAGTTGATCCCCACTGACCATAGGATGGTGATACTCAATACCGTCAGCAGCGCGCCGATATAGGAAGTGCCAAAGTGACGTACCGGCGTAGCGACCACGTTATAAATAAACTGATGAATGGTTTGGTAGCTGGTGTGTTCGAACAGAATACGGATCGCCAGCACCAGGATAATCACGAACAGAGCAGGGAGCAGAGCGGCGAAGGATTCCTGTACCGCAGGTGGCACGCCTTCGGGCATTTTGATAATCAGTTTGCGGCGCTTGAGGTAGCAGAACAGTTCAGTCCACAGCAGTGAGCCGATCATCGCCACAAACAGCCCCTTGCTGCCGATCCACTCGGTCGGGATCACATTGATATTGCCCAAGGCTTCTACCTTGATAAACGGCGTGAGGATCAGGAAGCACACCAGCGACAGAATACCGCTGGAGACGCGATCCTCGTCATAATGTTCCGCCAGGCGGTAAGCGGTAAGGAAGCTGACAAACAGCGACATGGTGGAGAATACCGCGTTGAACGGGATCTCGATGATATTGCTCCAGCTGGCGCCAAACAGGCCTGCCATAAACTGCTGGTAACCCTGATTGGGGAACGACGAGATCACCAGCAGGATAGAGCCGACGATAATGAACGGCATAAAGGAAACATAGGCACCGCGGATGGCACACAAATGCCGCTGCTGTGCGGCCTTGGCCGCCAGAGGCATCAGCTTGGCTTCAAGAAATCCCAGAACGTTGTTCATGCTAAACCCCGTAGGTATGCTTATTGGAGAAAAACAGGTAAGGGTGGCGACTTATTGGCTGGGATTATCAGTGAATGGATTTTAAAGAAAGGTGAATCAGTTCACAGTGTGAGGTGAATTTATAAAATATCTCACAAGATTAGTTATGATAGGACATCAATTTTAGTGTGGAGTCCACGATGGAAATCAAGCTGCATGCCAATGCGACCACCACCCCACGAGTGCGGCGTTATATCCAGCAATCGGATAAAAGTGACCGCGTTTTGGCGCAGGAGCTGGGCATCTCCGTGGCGACAGTACGCCGTTGGCGGCAGCGCCAGGATGTCGCCGATCGCCATACGGTGCCCAAAACTACCCGCAAACTGCTGACGGACGAGCAGAGTTTGCTTATCAACTGGCTGAGACAAAAATTACAGTTGCCGTTGGATGAGCTGCTGGTGGTGGTGAATCAGGGGATGCAACAGCCGATCTCCCGTGCGGGTTTGGATCGCTATCTACGCGGCGTGGGCCAGCGCGGTGAGGAACAGAGCATGGTGCTACGCGGTAAAAAGGCGGTGAAGGCTGGTGAACTGCCGGGAACTCTCGCCCTTTTTTATCAACGAATTAGCCTATCGGCCGAGGATGGCGGCGAACAGCACCTCTTGTGGGCCGAAGAGAAGGTCAGCGGTTGGCTGAGTGCACGAGCCTTTGCGGGCGCTTCGCCGATGCTGGTGGTCAACTGGCTGAAGGAACTGTTACCGCACTGCCCTGGTGATATACAATCTATTGAGACTGAAAATAAAAAGCTGTTCGGCAATAGCGAGTCTCAGACCCATCCCCTACAGCTATGGTGTCGGGAGCAGGGGATAACGCTGCAACAACCCGCGTTACCGCAAATGGAGATTGTGCTGCGGCTTGAAAGCCAACTGGCGCAGTTGCTACCGGCGGCGGAGAACTCATCACTAGACAACGTGTTGCAGGCGCTCTGTGCCAGCTATAACCAACAGTGGCCACAGAAGAAGCTGGGTGGCCTGACGCCCACCGCATTCTGGTTACAGCATCGACCAGGTTAGCGGGGTGTCAGGCTTTCACTAAGGAAGTCGATAAAGCTGCGTAGGCGGTTGCTTACGGCACTGTCGCTGTAATAAACCGCATTCACCGGTACGGCAACCGGCAGCGTCTCCTCGACCAGGATCTGCACTAAGTCTCCACGCTGAATATCCTCATCGATCATAAAGTTCGACAGGCAGGCGATGCCGTTGCCATGCAGGCAAAGGTGGCGCTGTGTTTCTCCGCTGTTGGTAGTCAGCCCCGGTGTAATCTCCAACTGCCGGCCATCGGCGCAGGCTAATGGCCAGCGGTTCAGGTTGGGCAGATCGTTGAAGCCGATGCAGCAATGTTGCGCCAGTTCCTCCACGCTTTGCGGGGTACCAAACTGCTGCAGATAGGCCGGTGACGTCACAATTTTTCGATAGCTGTTCATCAGTTTACGCGCCTTCAAACTTGAGTCTGTCAGTTCCCCCACCCGGATGGCAATGTCGACCTTGCGCTCAATCAGGTTGATAAAGGTTTCTGAAGAGACTAGCGAGAGCGACATTTCCGGGTAGCGGGCACGAAACTCGCCAACCAATGGGGTCAGCACGTGCAACACGACCGGCGTTGCGGCATCCACGCGTAACAGGCCCTGGGGCCGCTGGCGGCTCTCCATCAGCGCATTTTCCGCCGCGGCCATATCGCTCAGGACTTTCTGCACCTGGCGGAAATAGTTTTCGCCTTCCTGCGTTAGGCTGATCTGGCGGGTGGTGCGATTGAGCAGCGTGACCCCCAGCTTACTTTCCAGCTTTTTAACCGTACGGCTGACCACCGAGTTCGCCTGTTCCAAGTGCTCCGCCGCGCGGCTGAAGCTACCGCATTCCACCACGGTGACAAAGGTGACCAGTTCATCCGAATTTGCCTTCATTGTTGCTCCGTCAGCAAAATTTATTTGAAATTTTGAGCATTTTTATCATTTAAGCACAGGCAGATAATCACCGCTATCAACCCGAACGCTATTTTGGAGTTAGCAATGCCTCTCGCTTTACTTGCCTTGACCATCAGTGCCTATGCCATCGGCACCACGGAGTTTGTGATTGTCGGATTGATCCCGACCATCGCCGAGCAGTTGAACGTCACTGTGCCCTCCGCAGGGCTGCTGGTGACCCTGTACGCCATTGGGGTGGCGATCGGCGCGCCGGTACTGACCGCTTTAACCGGCCGAGTGCCACGCAAGATGCTGCTGGTGGGCCTGATGGTGCTGTTCACCCTTGGCAACCTGCTGGCCTGGCAGTCACCGAGCTATGAGTCACTGGTGGTTGCTCGTTTACTGACTGGCCTGGCGCACGGGGTGTTTTTCTCGGTGGGTTCAACCATTGCGACCAGCCTGGTAGCCAAAGAGAAGGCGGCAACGGCCATCGCCATCATGTTTGGTGGCTTGACCGTCGCGTTGGTGACCGGCGTGCCGTTAGGCACCTTTATCGGCCAGCACTTCGGCTGGCGTGAGACCTTCCTGGCGGTGTCGTTGATTGGTATGGTGGCGATTATTGCCAGCCTGATCCTGATCCCGAATAACATCAAGAACCAGGCCAGTGCCAGCATCCGCGATCAGCTGCAAGTGCTAACTCACCCGCGCCTGCTGCTGATTTATGCCGTTACCGCACTGGGCTACGGCGGGGTATTTACGACCTTCACCTTCCTGGCGCCGATGATGCAGGAGCTGGCTGGTTTCTCGGCTCCGGCCGTCAGTTGGATTTTGCTGGCCTATGGCATAGCGGTAGCCATCGGTAACATTTGGGGCGGCAAGCTGGCCGACCGTCATGGCGCGGTACGGGCATTGAGCTTTATCTTTGCCGCGTTAGCCGCCTTGCTGTTGGTGTTTCAGTTTACAGCAAGCCACAGCATCGCTGCGTTGCTGACGGTGGTGGTGATGGGGGTATTTGCCTTTGGCAATGTCCCGGGCTTGCAGGTTTATGTGGTGCAGAAGGCCGAGCAGTACACACCGAACGCGGTGGACGTTGCTTCTGGCCTGAATATCGCGGCTTTTAACGTGGGGATCGCACTGGGCTCGGTGATTGGCGGACAGACCATGGCCTCATTAGGGTTGGCGCAAACGCCTTGGATCGGGGCGCTGATTGTGGTGGGGGCATTGTTACTGATTGGTCTCAGTGGCCGCTTGGATAAACAATACCCACGGCAGTTCGCCTGATCCCATCTTGTACTCTTCTTGGCCCGCATTGGCGGGCCTTTTCGCATTCAGCGCGAACCTTTACAGACACATACACGGCATTGATTGAAATCGGCCCGCCTTGCCCCTATAACTGGATCTCTAAAAGCCATGTTGGCAGAGCCGCTCAGGCGTATACTCAATTTAGTCTTGGTAGCCATGTTGCTATCAACGTGATCTTCATCCGAACGGGAAATAGGCGAATAACGTGCCGAAACGAACTTATGCAATGAGGTATGTTGCGGGCCAGCCAGTTGAACGGATTTTCCCTGGTGCCATCAATCAGCCGCTACCGGCCGGGGCCGCCTTGCCTACGTCTGGTGCGCTGCGGGTAATGGTATGGAATATTTTCAAACAGCAGCGTGCCGATTGGCTTTCGGTATTGAAAGACTTCGGTAAAGATGCGCAGCTGGTGCTATTGCAGGAGGCGCAGACCACGCCGGAATTGGTCAGCTTTGCCACTTCTAACTATCTGGCTGCCGATCAGGTGCCCGCCTTTGTGTTGCCGCAACACCCTTCAGGTGTGATGACGCTGGCGGCGGCACATCCGGTGTATTGTTGCCCGCTGCGCGAACGGGAGCCGCTGCTGCGTTTGGCCAAGTCGGCGTTGATCACCGTCTACCCTTTATTAGATGGTCAACTGTTGATGGTCGTGAATATCCACGCGGTGAACTTTAGCCTGGGAGTGGATGTTTACAGCAAACAGCTTGGCCCGATTGGTGAGCAGATAGCCCTGCATCGGGGGCCGGTGATCATGGCGGGGGATTTTAACGCCTGGAGCCGCAAGCGCATCAACGCGCTGTATCAATTTGCCAGCGATATGGCGTTGCACGAGGTCAACTTCGCCGACGATCATCGCCGTAAAGCCTTTGGCCGCCCGTTGGATTTTATCTTTTACCGCAACCTGGGCGTTACAGAGGCCTCGGTGCTGGTGACTCAGGCCTCAGACCACAATCCGCTGCTGGTGGAGTTCCATTCGCAAACCGATAAACCGGTCTGGTAGCGAAATTTGGCCAATAAAAAAGCATCCCGAGGGATGCTTTTTTTGTGGCGAAAACTTAGGTTTCCGGCGACGATTTGTTGCTGACAAACAGCGTCAGCTTCACACCAGGTTGCAAACTGCTGGCTTTGCCGATCGTTGAGTTCCAACGCATCACGTCGTTAATTTCGACGCCGTGACGACGTGCAATGCTGGATAGCGAATCACCTTTACGCACTTGATAGGTGATGCTGCTGTTATCTCTGGCATTGCTGGCCACTTGCAGGGTTTGCCCAACTTTCAGCGTGCTCTTGCCACGCAAATTGTTCCAACTCTGCAAATCGCTGGTCTTAACGTTCAACCGTTTGGCGATGGTGGATAACGTATCGCCGGAGCGAACCTTATACGCACTTCCGCCTGACAGGCCGCTGTTCTTCGCCAACTGGGTGGTTGGTAATGTTGCAGCTATCTGTCCGTCGGCCAACGAGTCTTTCAACTGTGCGGCATTCTTTTTGGGAACCATGATGTAATGGGGCCCATTAGGTGCCGTAACGCCTTTCTTGTAGCCAGGGTTATAAGCCTTCATCTTGGTGAGAGAAAGCCCAGACATCTCTGCCGCCTGAGTCAGCTGGATCTGCTGACCGACATCAATACGCGCCAGTGCACGGGTTTCGTCAGTTTTTGGCAACTTGACGCCGTACTTTTTGCTGTGCTTGATGATATCGCTCAGTGCCAGCATTTTCGGGACATAGATTGACGTTTCACGCGGAAGCGACAATGCCCAGAACTCGGTGGACTTACCCTGACGTTTATTCGCCTTAACCGCCTGCATGACTCGGCCTTCACCACTGTTATACGCGGCGATGGTCAATAACCAGTCACCGTCAAACATGCGGTTCAAACGCTCCATCATGTTAAGCGCAGCAGTCGTCGAGGCCACAACATCACGGCGCCCGTCATACCACTGATTGTTTTTCAAACCATAATTGCGACCCGTTTGCGGCACGATCTGCCATAGCCCTGCGGCATTGGCACTTGACGTGGCGTGAGGGTCAAAAGCGCTCTCCACTATGGGTAGCAGTACCAGTTCCATCGGCATATTGCGTTTCTTAATCTGCCCGACTATCCAGTACATGTACGGCTCTGCCCGTAGTGTTACATCGTGGAGATAGCTCTTACTTTTTAAATATTTTCTTTTTTGTTCACGGATCCGGTCGTTTTCCGGAACCTCCATCTTCAGCTCGTCGCTAATGAAGTTCCACAGGTTCTGCTGAGCGGCGCTATTGTTACTGTCTAGCCACCGTGCCGAACTCGCTGTGTACTCTCCTGCTTCACTTTCTTGACCTGCCGAAGACAGACTCTGTGCATGTTGCTTTGGCGCCGATACATCCTGCCAGGATGACTGGCAACCAACCAACAAGACCGAGGCGAGAAGTATCGCTTTAGCCTTCATGTGTGTGTCAATATAGTTGCTTAAAAGACGAGCAAGGATACTTTGCTTCGCCAAAAAACACAACTAAAAGCTTAGAAGGCATCCTTGCGCAGGCGTAATTCGGAAAAAACCGAATGAAGCTGACTCGGCGGCGAATTAAAGCCTATTTCCTTTTGTAAATCAGTGTCATGGCAGCGTAAAAATAGATTAATTTTACGCTCTAATTGCAACGTTGTGGGCAGGCTGGGTACTCCTTTTGCCCTTGATTGCTCAATTTGTTGCTGATATGTTTCAATCTGGCGGTCTTGCGGTAAAATTGTCCTGGCAAACTTAAGGTTTGAGAGCGTGTACTCGTGTGCGCAACAAATTAGGGTTTCGTCGGGAAGTTGCGCGAGCCGTTGAAATGAGTGGTACATTTGCTCTGCCGTCCCTTCAAAAAGCCGTCCGCAGCCCGCAGAAAAAAGCGTATCTCCACAGAAAAGATAAGGTGCATTGTAGAATGCCACGTGACCCAGGGTATGCCCTGGAACCGCGATGGTGGTGTAGCTACGCCCGCCAATTTCCAGGATATCGCCATCCTGAACCAACCGATTTGCTCCCTTATTAGCGGTTTCCTGAGGACCATACACCGGCAGATCCGGATATTGCGCAACGATTTCCGCAACGCCGCCGACGTGGTCGTGATGGTGGTGGGTCAATAATATGGCATCGGGGGTCAGTTGCCGTTGGGACAACGCCGATAATACCGGACCAGCTTCGCCGGGATCGACGATCACACAGCGCCCTTGCTGGTTAGCCAATAACCAAATGTAATTGTCCTGAAAAGCGGGAATGCTGATAAGATTCATGGAACACCTCTCGTTGGCAACGGCTTGAAAGAAGATACTAAACCATGAAACCAGCCCAGACTCTACAAAAGCTCACTAGCCCCTACTCCTGGGCCGAGTTGCCGTGGGGCGAATACTATCGTGAGGCGTTGGAGCGGGAGTTGCAGCCTTGGTGGCCCAAGATGTTTGGTTTCCATCTGTTGAAGATCGGCAATCTCAGCGCCGAGTTGGATAGCGAAAAGTGCGCCATCTCGCATCAGGTTAACGTGGGATTGGCCGGGGATAACCTGCATGTGCAGGCCGATCCTTATCAGTTGCCCTTTGCGGCCAAGTCCGTCGATGCCTGTCTATTGGCCCATACGCTCTCTTATGCCGATGACCCACACCGTTTGCTGCGTGAGGTGGATCGCGTCATGATTGACGATGGCTGGCTGGTGATCAGCAGTTTCAACCCTTTTAGCCTGCTAGGTTTGGGGAAGCTGATCCCCAGGTTGCGCAAACGCCAGCCTTACGTCAGCCGGATGTTTACCCAGATGCGCCTGCTGGACTGGCTCAGCCTTCTCAATTATGAGGTGTTGGATCAGACGCGCTTCCACGTGTTGCCTTGGCAGCGCAAAGGAGGGACTTTCTTGAGTACGCATTTACCGGCGCTTGGCTGTATGAGCGTGATTGTAGCCCGCAAGCGAACCTTGCCGCTGACGCCAACGCCGATGAAAGTGGGGGCGAGAAAACACTCTCTCAGCCGCGCAGTGGGCGCGACCAAGAGTTATCGCAAACTGCCTTAAGCTTCGGGTTTGTAGCCAACGTCGTCCTGCGTCGGGCTGCCAGCTGCATCGCGTGCCAGCACGTCGCAACGTTCGTTTTCCGGGTGCCCGGCATGGCCTTTGACCCATTCCCAACGGATGGTGTGGCGGGCAATCGCCAGATCCAGGCGCTGCCAAAGATCGACGTTCTTCACCGGTTTTTTGTCGGCAGTTTTCCAGCCGCGCTTTTTCCAGTTGTGGATCCAACTGGTGATCCCTTGGCGTACGTATTGGCTATCGGTGCTCAGCACCACTTCGCAGGGGGTGGTCAAGGCTTCGAGCGCCACAATGGCGGCCATCAGCTCCATGCGGTTATTGGTCGTCAGGTAATAACCCGCGCTGAACAGTTTCTCGTGCTGTTTATAACGCAAAATTGCGCCGTAACCGCCGGGGCCTGGATTACCAAGGCAAGAGCCGTCGGTGAAAATTTCTACCTGTTTAAGCATCTCTGGTAGACTCTTCCTATCAGTTTTATAAAAACCAAGTCTGACATAAACCAGCGCCATGAGCACAGCATTATGATCTCTACACCAACCAGACAGATCGTTCTCGATACCGAAACCACCGGTATGAACAAGCTAGGGGTTCACTACGAAGGTCACCGTATCATTGAGATCGGGGCCGTTGAGGTGATCAACCGTCGCCTGACCGGGCGCCATTTCCACGTTTACGTCAAGCCGGATCGGCTGGTGGATCCGGAAGCTTACGGCGTACACGGTATCAGCGATGAGTTCCTGGCGGATAAGCCTACTTTCGATCAGATCGCCGCTGAATTTATCGACTTTATCCGTGGTGGCGAGTTAGTCATTCATAACGCAGCGTTCGATATCGGCTTTATGGATCACGAGTTCCGCATGTTGCAGCGAGATATCCCGAAGACGGATACTTTCTGCACCATCACCGACAGCCTGTTGATGGCGCGCCGCCTGTTTCCAGGCAAGCGTAACAACCTCGATGCGCTGTGCAACCGCTATGAGATAGACAACACCAAGCGAACGCTGCACGGCGCTTTGCTCGATGCCGAGATCCTGGCGGAAGTCTATCTGGCGATGACCGGTGGCCAGACCTCGATGGCTTTCCAGATGGAAGGGGACACCCAGCAGACGGATTCAGCCCAGGATATCCAACGCATCCAACGCCCGGCTACGGCGATGAAAGTGATCTATGCCAGTGACGCAGAATTGCAGGCTCACGAATCACGTCTGGATCTGGTGCAAAAGAAGGGTGGTAGCTGCCTGTGGCGTGGTGGCGCACCAGCCGAATAACAGCCTGTCAGGGTAGAAATGACGCTTAAGCGGCATAATCAACGCGTGTTCGTTGAAAAACTGTGCAAACGACTCTTTTTATAAGAAAAGACGTTGACGGAATGGCGAGGCAACCGTAATATTCGGCTCGTTCCCCCGCAAGAGGGAACGTTGCGGAGCGGTAGTTCAGTTGGTTAGAATACCTGCCTGTCACGCAGGGGGTCGCGGGTTCGAGCCCCGTCCGTTCCGCCAACATTCAGGGCCATGTTATTAATTAACATGGCCCTTTTTCTTTTCTAAAACGTCCACTATGCCATTGCCGTCTGGCACGCATTCGCTTGTATCCTTTTTATTTAGGTGCCTTCAGATTTTCATTCCGCCGCTTGGCTGCCGACAGTATGGCAGGGGACCTTCGTCGACCATCGAACGTAGCTGCAAAGGGATCTCCGTTCAAAACCGCCTGCAGCCGGAAGACGAAGCCAGCAAAAAAGCTTTCCACTTTGTGAGGTGCACTTGCCTTGATACGTAAATTAGCGATGGCGGATTTGCAGGGCTGCTGGCAGGTAGCGCTGTAGCGGCTCAGGCGTGTTGTCGTCGATAAGCTGGCTTATCAAATCGTAGCAGTGCCAGGCCAACTGGCGGTTGTCCTGCTGCACGGTGTCGATACGCAGCGACAGCGAATCATACAGATAGTGATCGTCAAAGCTCGCCAGATGGATGTCGCAATCGAGCAAATGATGTTGGCTCATATAGCGTAGAACCCCTTCCAACAGTCCGCAGGCGGCGGTAAACAGCGCCTTTGGCGGACGGCCGAGACGGGCGCAGAGCGCGGCGAACATCTCATAGCCGGAACTGGGATGATAGTTGCCGTTGATCACCCATTCCGGGCGCAGTTGAATGCCTGCCTGCGCCAAACCCTGAGTAAAGCCCGCCAGACGGTCGCGTGATGGCGAGAGCCGTGGCTGGCCGCCTAAAAACCAGAACTCATCGCCATGCTGAGGCGCAATGCGAGAAATCAGCTCTGCCGTCGGGGTAATAGAATCGGTCATCACCAGCGGCAGGCAACTTTCATTAGGGCAACGGTCAAACAGCACCACCGGCAACTGCTCGCTAAGCTTCAGGTAGTCGGCGTCGTTATGCATACAGGACGCGACGATCAGTCCATCGACCTGACGAGCAATCATATTATTGACCACCATACTCTCCTGACCGGGGTTTTCGTCGGTACAGGAAATAAGCAGCTGGATGCCGGCTTCGCGGCACAGCATCTCAAGCTCGTGGGAAAAGACCGCAAAGCCGTAGTTGGTGATCTCTGGCACCACCAGTCCGATGGTGTGGCTGCGGTTATCGCGCAGCGAGCGGGCGTGAATGCTCGGCTGATAGTGCTGCTCGCGGGCAATCGCCTGCACGCGCTCGCGGGTTTCCTGCGCCACGCGCAGCTCTTTGCCACGCCCGTTAAGCACCAAGCTGGCGGTCGCTTTGGAAACGCCAGCCAGTTCGGCGATATCTTTAATGGTAACGCGTTTGGTTTTCATTACGACGCCATGAGCCTGAAAGCAAAACGCTTATTCTACCATGCATGTCCGCAGCGGCCAGTAACAGAATGCGCCTGGCATTTTGCCCGTGAAAACCAGCTGTGCCGGATAGTTCGGGAAGTAGCGGCTGCTCATCACCCCTTCACCTTCGTTGATGAAAATTTCCACGCTCGACTGGTCGATGAAAATGCGCAGCGAGTGGATCGTGCCGTGCCAGTAGCGATAGTGCATTTCGTCGCTGGCGAGGCTGCGTCGTGCCAGGCGGATGCCGTTAGCATCGCGCTCCAGGGTTAACGCGCCACCGAAATTGATGTTTAACGCGTCGTGATGGACGGTTTCCAGGGCGATTTCCATCGGAGCCAACTTCAGGGGGGCTTCCTGCCAGCCGTGCGCTTTGCCGCGCAGTGCGGTCAGTTCGCGTAGTGGGCGCTGATAGAGCTTACCGTCGATAAACTCCAGCTCGCGCAGGCAGGTCATCTGATGGATCCAGCCGTTGGCACGCGTAGGCTGGAGCATCTCTTCGCCGTCCGGCACGCCCATCCAGCCGACCAGCAGGCGGCGGCCATCGCTAGTCTGCATAGTTTGCGGGGCGTAAAACTCGAATCCGGCGTCCAGTTCGTGCAGCTCATGGTGCTTGAAGGTGCCGCTGGCGTAGTCGAAAGCACCGGCCATCCACACCGCCGGGTAGGTATTGAGGTAGCGCTTTTTCTCTTGGGCGATCCCCTGCGGGCAGCAAATCAGGACATGCTGGTCGCCGAGTGGGAACAGGTCCGGACACTCCCACATATAGCCCGCGTTATGCAAGCCATTGATGCCGCAGCCAGCGATTTCACCTTTGGCCATCCACTGATGGAGGTCCGTGGAGCTGAACAGTAGCACCTTGCCGCGTTTTTGCAGATCCTGTGCCCCTAGCACCATGTACCAGTGGCCTTCATGCCGCCAGACCTTCGGGTCGCGCACGTGACCGGTATAGCCTTCCGGCAGCGGCAACACCGGGCCGAGTTTGCTGAAGGAGCCATCGGCGTTTTCCGTCGCCAGGCATTGCCACGCGGTTCGGCTACCATCGGCAAATTTGACGTTGCCGGTATAGCACAGAGTTAGTGTGCCGTTGTTATCCACCGCGCTGCCGGAGTAGCAGCCGTTGCGGTCATACTCTTCGTCAGGCATCAGCGCGATCGGTTCATGCTGCCAGTGCAGCAGATCGGCTGAACTCCAGTGCGCCCAGCATTTGAATTTGTGATCGCAGGCAAGCGGATTCCACTGATAGAACAGGTGATAGCGTCCGGAAAATTCGACAAAGCCGTTGGGATCGTTCATGAGCCCTGTCACCGGCGCAGGGTGCCAGCGGGGGTAGTGGCTATCGGCCAGCGTGCGCGGCTGGCCCTGCATAACGGCCTGCAAAATCGCAGGCAAGCGTGATGGAAGTGACATTATTCAGCGTCCGTTTTGTATTTCAGTACCAGAGAGACCACAAAAGCGACGCCAAAGGCGATGGCCATCCCGATAATGTAGTTCAGCAGCGAGC
The DNA here is from genome assembly GCF_047530105.1 of Serratia sp. T13T92. Taxonomy (NCBI): domain Bacteria; kingdom Pseudomonadati; phylum Pseudomonadota; class Gammaproteobacteria; order Enterobacterales; family Yersiniaceae; genus Serratia; species Serratia sp. T13T92. The sequence goes on from NZ_JBLJAK010000022.1 coordinate 17,276, forward strand.
TGGCCTGTACGATAGCCATGCCAGGGATTGCCGTTAGGCCAACCGCGGTCATGTAGACGTGCATTGACACCACCCAAGCGCCACCTGTCGCACCGCCGATCAGCGCGGCGATAAACGGCTTCACAAAGCGTAAGTTGATACCAAAAATTGCCGCTTCGGTGATCCCCAGCATGGCAGAAAATGCCGATGGCAGGGTAATCGCTTTGATTTTCGCGTCTTTGGTTTTAAACCATACCGCCAGACAGGCGCCGCCCTGGGCGACGTTGGCCATGGCCCAAATCGGCAGCAAGAAGTTGACGCCGATGGACGTGTTGCCCAGCAGTCCTGCTTCGATGGCGTGGAAACTGTGGTGAATACCGGTAATCACAATCACCGAATAGAGGCCGCCAAACAGCAGTCCGGCCAGCCAACCAGCATGGCTAATCAGTGTGCTGAGGACAAACGAGATGCCGTCGCCGAGTGCGCGACCGGCCGGGCCGATAATCAACAGGGCGATAAAACCGGAAATGATCACCGTCAGGAACGGCGTCAGGATCAGATCCAGCGCATCGGGAATGACGCGACGAAGCTGTTTTTCAACGATGCTCATAAACCACACCGCCAGCAGCACCGGGAACACCGTGCCCTGGTAGCCGATCATGGCAATTTCAAGACCGAAGAAGTTCATGGTGTGGAAACCGGCGGCCACGCCCCAGGCATTGGTCAGCGCCGGGTGGGTCAGAATGCCGCCGAGCGTCGCGCCAAGATAAGGGTTACCGCCAAACTCGCGGGCAGCGGTAAAGCCAATCAGGATCGGCAGAATAATAAACGCCGCCGAGCTGCACATATCCAGTATGATGTAGATGGCGTTGTTTGGGTCAACCCAGCCGTAGGTTTTGACCATTCCCAGCAGGCCCATCAGCAGGCCGGAGGCGACGATTGCCGGGATAATCGGTACGAAGATATTCGACAGCAGGCGGGCGATACGCTGGAAAGGGTTCAGCTTTTTCGCCGCGATGTCGGCGGTTTCTGATTTGCTGGACTCACTAATACCTGCAGCTTGGATAAAGGCGGCGTAGACTTTATTCACCACCCCGGTGCCGAAGATAATCTGCATCTGCCCAGCGTTACGGAAGCAGCCCTTAACCCCTTCGATTTTACTGATGGCCTGCTGGTCGGCCAGTGAATCATCTACCAGCACTAGACGCAGGCGCGTGGCGCAGTGCGCGGCGCTGGCGATATTTTCTTTACCTCCCAAAAGCGGAAGCAGCGAGTGGGAGATCTGTTTAAAATCCATAGTACCCTCTGAATGCGTATGATTTACGTGTCTTGTGCCCGTGGTGACGGGTGCGCAGTCTCTGCATCATTATTGTGTTCTGGGCGACAAAATGTGCTTTGTCGCGCCGGTTGTTTCTGTCGTCAGGTTTTTAACCGTTAGAACCAGGTTTCCATCTGAATTCCGAAATTCCACTCGCCGCCAGCGGTGAAACCGCTGCTGCCGAAGGAGTCATCGCTGGCGTAGTTATCCAGCTTTTTGCTCCAATCCATCCAGGTAGCGAACAGGCGCAGCTCGGGACGGTTGAAGAAATCACCGATGTTGCCTGCTTTAAACGTCGGGGCGAAGGTGAGTTTATAGAAACTGCCGTTAACAGCGTTGCGATCTTTGTAGCCTTCGGGATGCAGATCCATGTATTGATAGCTCCCTTCGTAGGCGAGTGCGAAGTTCTGGGTGATCTCCTGGATCAGACGCATGTTAAAGGTGACCCATTCGTAGCTATCACCTTTGACGTAACGATCTTTACTGCTCTGCGCCAGTACCGCCGGGGCGATATGCCAGCGTTCGCTAAGCGGCGTGGTGCCGTAACTGGCAAAACGCCAGGTATTGGCATCGGAGAGTAGCGCACCGTCGGAGCCGATGCCTTTGACTTCCGCTCCCAGACCGTGACCATAGATCAGCGCGGTTTTGCTGCTGCCTTCACGCAGACCGTAGAAACTGTCGTTATGCAAGCCAACCAGTGCATGCACGCCGTTATTGGCGGCGTCGGTCTGGATGGCATTGCCGTTGTCATCTTTACGGTCGTCGTTATCTTTAGCTTGCAGGCCATTCACCATTACCTGCACCGGGCCGATAAAGTGGTTCATGCTCAGAATGTAGTTCTGCACATTGTTATCGACGTCCTCCAGATCGCCGAAGTTACGCCCGTAAATAGAGAAATTGCTGCGAACGCTGTCGTTCCACTTCACGTCGTAAATACCGCCACCAGTTCCAGCGAGGAACACCACGTCGGAATCGAGCCAGTGGATATCAAAGTTGTCGCGGTCGAAGCGTTTACCGGCCCACAGTGTGGAGCCTTTAAACGGCCCCTCAAAGCTCGGTAAGCTGCCGAGTTCGGCAAACGCCTGGCGGATATTCAGGTCGCTGGAGTCTGCTGACCAGTCGTTATAGGTTCTTTGTCCGTCGGCCAGCATCGCTTTGAAGCGGGTGGTCGTGCCGTTATCCAGCGTCTGTTTATGCTCGAGATTCAGTTCGACGTAGGTATCGGCTTCGTTGCCCAAACGGCCGATAGCGCCGCCGGTTTCTCCGGCTGGCGTCAGGTAAGGGCCGCTTTTGCTGCTGGAGGCGGCGTCGTTCATCAACAGACCAGAGCGGGCATAGCCGTGGAACTCAAAGCCGCTTTTCTCATCGGCTTTCTTCTCAAGCTTTGCGGTGCGCTGAGCGACTTCGTGCGTGGTGTCCTGGTTTTTTTGCTGCTGAGTCGTGAGCTGCTGGACTTTTTTCTCCGCCGACTCGGCACGGTTTTCCGCCGTTTGCGCTCTGTTTTCAGCATCCTGCAGGCGTTTTTCCAGCGCTATCAGACGGGCTTCTATGGTGCTGAGATCCGTTTGCGCGTGGGCTGAGGCGGCGCCGGTTAGCAAAGCGATAAGAACCGCGAGTGTGCTTTTTCTATACATGCTGGTTGCATCCCAAAAGTGAAATTGAAAGGTGTCTTTTTTTTGCTAAACCGGTTTTATTGCTATGTTAAACACGACCTACAAGATCTGGGAATATAATTTGCTAAACCGGTTTAATAAGTGTGATAGATGCAACAAAGTAGGCCGCGCAGGGCGGCCTGAAGGATCAAAACTGGCGATTAAGATCGTGCTGGTAGGGGAGGGCGGTCATCGCACCTTTGGCCGTTGTGGCCAATGCACCGCAGGTTTGCGCCAGAGTGAGCGTGGATTCCAGTGAGGTGATGTCCGTCGGCATCCCTTTCGTAGAAAGGCTGACGAGCAGACCGGCGACGAAAGCGTCTCCCGCACCGGTGGTATCCACGCTGGCAACGGGTTTAGTGCGGAAATGGGTGAATTCCTGCTGAAATGCGGCGAGCACCCCCGCTTTACCTTGAGTGACCAGCAACAATTCAGGCTGATAACGTTCGGTTACCTTGGCGATTCCTTGTGTTAGCTCATCACTGCCGCTGATCAATACCAACTCCTCTTCCGAGAGCTTTACCACGTTTGCCAGGCGCAGGGCGCGTTCGAGGCAGGCGTGCAACAGGTCCTGCTCCTGCCAGAGGTCCTGGCGAATATTGGGGTCAAAGCTGACCCGACCTCCGGCACGTTTGATCTGCTCCATCGCCTTGAAAGTAGTGCTGCGGCTTGGTTCGGCGCTGAGCGCGATGGAGCACACGTGTAACCATTGGTTGGCGGCAAATTCAGGTAGATCTTCCTCTGCCAGAAACAGGTCTGCGCTGGGACGCACCATAAAGGTAAACGTCCGCTCGCCCTGATCGTCAAGGTCGACTATTACAGTGGAGGTGCGGTGCTGACTGTCGAGTCGCATGTTGCTGACGTCGACATGCTCCTGTAGCAGAGTATGGCGCATAAAACGGCCAAACGGATCGTCGCCGACGCGCCCGATAAAGCCGCTATTGCCGCCAAGGCGGGCGACACCTACCGCCACGTTAGCCGGTGCTCCGCCGGGGCATTGCAGCAGGCGGCCCTCGCTTTCCGGTAGCAGGTCGACGACTGCGTCGCCTAGAACCCAAACTTTTGCATTCATGCTGATATTTCCCTTTGGCTAAACTTAATTAAACCGGTTTAGCTAATTAAAGCATAGTGGCAGAATGAGGGGAACGTCACTGCCGGAAAATTGCGAGCCAGGGCAAAAAAAGAGCGGGTTGGCAAAGGGGCTGGCATTCTGCAAGCAGGGGGAACGCTCGCCCAGGCTTTTAATCAGGTTTAGAGGGATGTTATCCAGTGACAGTGATTGCTATTTTCATTGGTAGTGAGCCACTCATCCTGTCAGATCGAGCAAGCTATTCTTTTTATTTTCAGTGCAGAGCAAGTCGTGAGCTACACATCGTTCTCTGGGATGAAGCGGAATGTTTACCGGCTGGTGATTACCTGTTCAGCACCAGGTTACACACCCTCAGCGAGGCCCGGCAACTGGAGATCAGCAAGCTGTTGTGTAAAGAGATGCAGGAGATTTACTCTGGACGAAATATGCCGTAGATGGGGTGATGCCTGCTACCGGACAAGCGCAGGCATCAATTTGCTCGGTGCACTGAAGAAATCAGTCATAGCTGATATTAAACAGTACCGCACTCTTCACTTTTCCGGGGGTTGCGCGCCCGGTTGCATAATACTCATAGCCGATATCACACTGGCTCCGGTTATCGACAATAACGGCACAGCCAACGCGCGGGCCGGTGCGTAAATCCAGCGGCTTGTCATTCATCAGAAGCCGGATTTCGACGTTTTCGGCCTCGCCGATCAGCGTATTGACCAGGTTGCCGGTATCCGCACTGACCGTCGGCCCATTTCCCAGCGTAATATAGGGCGTGTAACCGTTGGTACAATGTACCCCGCCGATATGGATGCTGCCTAGCGAACGGCCATGAGTCATACCGGCTGTGCGTAGGCTCCCCACAAAGACCTGCGGCATCATCCAGTCGTAGTCCTTGTGTTCTTGCCCCTCGACGCTGTCAAAATAACAGGTCGCGAGCTTAATGGAGCCAGTGACGTTCAGTATGCCAGTCGAGGCGGCTGCAACGCTGTTGACGCAGCAAATAAGCACCAGCAGAGACAGTATTCTCTGCGTATTCGTTATCTTCATTCTCCACTCCCGGTTATTGGTAAGTGATCATAAACTCTATTTGGGCATCAGCCCTTCCCGCCCGGATAGGGGTTGAGGTTTGAACATAAGTCGCCTTGACGCCCAGGCTGTAATCGCTGCCGCGGTCTTCAAGGAAGGTAATGTAATTTGCCAGATTGATGCTCTGGTTGAATTTTGCCCATTGGTAGTTGCCGTTTTCCTGCCTGAAGCTCAGTTGGACACCTACCCCTGAGGCTGCGTCACCGGCGGTGGTATTCAGTTTCGAGATCCCGCGTTCGGCATCAATAAATCCGTTGCGCGGTGTCAGCTTGAGGCTGATAACGTTGGGCTTGAATACGCCGTAAGAGGTTGAACCATAGAAGGCGGGGCAACCCGACAGCACAATCTGGGTCTCGGCGCTGCCTGCCGTGCTGCCGATACCGTTGAACTCATCAGGATAGTGCTCCCCGAGCGGCAGGTAATAATTGTTGCCAACGTTGCAGGTCGCCGGGATCGCCGTCAGGTTGCCCACTATCCTCGCTTGTTGATAGACAAAACTTTCACCATTGCCGTCGAATGAGGTTTTGAACCTGGGGAGATCGCTACTGCTAATAGTTCCGCTGCCGATGTTGGCGGCGATTTTAATCATTGCAATATTAAAACTGACTGCGGCATCGTCTTGGCCGGTAAAGTTGAAAACGCTTTCGCTGCTGGGTGAAAAGAAAGCAGTAAGCCTACCAGGGAGCTGTAGATGGGAGCCGCTGTTACCATCGGGGGTACCTTGCCACAGGGCTACCCCGACGCCAGAAATATTGGTATTGAACACGGTGGGAAACGTCGCGTCACGGTAACTGGATTGGCCATGAGGGGCGCTGATTACGGTGTTAACCAGATCATAAACCCCCGCACGGCACAGCAGACTGGCACCGTTGCCATTAGTCTGGATACGTTGGGAATAGATGACACTGCCGATGGGAAGGTCCTCTCCCACGGTAACATAGCCGCCGATGGTCAATCGGGTATCAAGCGGAGCTTTGACTGCGGAGGAGCTATCCCAATCACAACCCGCACTTGCTGCGAGCGCATTCTGCGCATACAGGCCGCCGCAGAACATCAGTGATATCGCCGTTGCTGAGGCGAATAGTCTTTTCATGTTGTTTCTCATTGTGTGTGGGCACTTCGTCATTGGCAGACTCCTTGAATCAATTGCCTGCTGTCTACAGAGGTGCCTGGCTGCAGCGAATAATGGATGCTGCAATGCTCTGCCTGGCTATCCCCCCATCTCACCTGCAACACGCCTTTCAGGTCGAGATCGCGCGCCACCACCAGGCTGGCCTGGCCGACAACCCCCACGGCGTTGTTCTGTGCATCATAGACGTTGGCAGCGAAGGGCAGTGGGCTACCGTCCGGTCGCTTGGCTCTGATGTAGGTCACCTTGCCGCGTTTGGTTTCATAATCAAGCAGGACCAATGCACCGGCGCGGGGGGCGGTGGTATTGCGGGTAGACAGCAACTCCACGTCCTGTGAACTGCCCTTGGGATCGATATCGACCTGATTGAGATAGTAGGGCCGCAGGTAAGGGACGATGGCATAGCCAAAACGGTCGATCTGAACGCCGGGAGCGCCGGTGACGAGAGCGCCTTCAGCACCAGGTGCCCGTACCAGACCGCCTGTTTCGCCAAGTGATTGCCCTAAAGTGATACCGCCACGGTGGGCTACCAGAGCACCATCCATGCTTGCTGAAACCTGCCGGTTTCCCTGCCCATAACTATAATTTGCGCCCATATGGGCAAAGGATGAGCGGTAGCCAACGCCACCGTTGAAAAAGTTGCTATTGCCTTCAGTATTACGGCTGGTGCTGACGACATAGTTAAACTGATTCTGTTCACCCGCATTGCCCGACAGGCCAATCAGGCCAGTGCTCCCCTTGTCGTCGGTAGTGCCGGTAGCATTGAGCGTTGGCGCATGGAGGTTCGAGCCTAGCGGTAACGAGAGCGTCAACGCGTATTGGGTTTCCCGCCGATCCGCCGTTGTCTCTTCTGTATTTCCTGTGAGTTGCCCGCTTAGCGTTCGGTTAACCGAAAGGGTATAGCTGAGATTGCGCCAGAAGTTGCTATAGCCTAGCTGCAGGCTCTGTTGTGAACTGCTCTGGTTCCAGTAAGAGGTATAATTGCCGGTGGCATACAGGCTTCCCCAGCCTTCTCCCAGTTGCTGGTTGACCGAAAGCGTAAACAGGCTGCGTTGACGGCCATAGGCATCGATATTTCCATCACGCAGTGCCAGATCGCGCAGCTGCACAGCGTCATTTAGGCTCAGGAAACCGTCGGTTGAGTAACGATAAGCGGCTACTGAGAAGCTGGTTTGTGTTTCTGGATACATCTGGCTGAAGCCGATACGATAGCTTTGCCCTGAACGCGGGTGCTGGCCGGGCAACCGGGTTTTCGCTTGCGTGACATCCAATGAAAGTGCGCCGATAAACGTGTTCATGGCACCACCCAATAAGGCCGAAATGTATCCTTTGCTGGCGGTAGCGCCGGTGTAGCCGGTGATGAAATTACTCAGGCCCAACTGGTAGGTCAGGCTGCCAAACTCAGGCTTGTTTGCCAACCCATCACTATTCACTTTACCCGCAGCCACTTCGTAGCGGCTTATTCCTGGCCGCAACATTTGAGTCACTGAAGCATAAGGAACAGTGAAGGTTCTGACTTGGCCATTGGCCTCTTCTACTTGTACGGTCAATTCCCCTCCATAGCTGGTGGGGTAGAGATCGTTAATCTCGAAAGGCCCCGGAGATACCGTAGTGGTATAGAGCGTGTAACCATTCTGAGTAATGATCACTCTGGCGTTGGTATTGGCTATGCCACGAACTACGGGGGCGTAGCCACGTAGAGCGTCAGGTAGCATGCGGTCATCAGAATAAAGTCTGACCCCTCGGAAACGTATGCCGTCAAACAGTTCGCCACTGGTAAAGGCGTCACCCAGGATCAATTGAGATTGCAGCGCGGTAACATCGCGGCTGATATAGGAAGATGTGCTTTTGTAATCCCCGCCACTCTCTCCCGAGGACCAATTGATGCTGCCGTTATTTCGCACGCGCCAAGGGCCGAAATTCAGACCGTTACGCAGCCCGAGATAGCCGTAGGTGTTGCTGTTTTCCCGCTGTCTTGACTGATAAACGTTGGCGTTGTAGTTAACTATCAAGGCGGTTAAGCCATCCTCCCACAGCTCGGGATTGACATAGCCACGCGGTGTCCTGTTGAGCAGCAACTGCGGTATCGTCAACGTCAGCTTTTGCTCGCCGACATCAAAACTGACGGTCGTCCCGGGCAGGAGTTCACTGAGTGAACCGCAATAGCCCTCTTGCACTAATGGCGCCAATTGCACGGCAGGGATCTGAGCCAACAGTTTCTCTGCGCTCAAATTGAGCAACGAAAAGAAACTGCCCGGATAGCAGGGAAGGGTTTGCAGGTTATTGCCCGGCTGGGCCTTAAACTGGATTTTTTCATTGCCGATCCGTTGGCCGTTAAGCTCGATCGCCACGGTGTAGATACCAGGAACAACGACGTTACTGCGGCTGAATTGGGCCGGATCAAATGTTCCTACCTTACCGCCAGGGAAAAAACTGGGGTCGAATGTCACTTCTTCCGGCGTGTCTGCCGCATAGCTGGAAGTGGCCGAAACCATGGCACATGAAAGAAACCACTTCAGCACGGTTTTTATTGTCGGTTTACACCTAGTCATAGCGTCCTTGATGACTCAGATAAGCCAATACTCTGAAAAAGGGTTATGTCAGCGGCCTAACGGGTATGTTTTTTCAATAAAAGCCCCGTAGTCATTAATCGCCTTGGTGATTACGCTATTTGGCGGCACCGCAATGACCTTGTTATCGCGTTTTAGTTGAAAGGTTTGCTCAGAGAAGGGGGCGATCATGCCGCCATCTGTGCCGGCTACCGAGGCGATGCCATAACCAGATAACTGCACGGAGGCATAGCTGATATGGTATGGCGTGGGGTTTTTAGCGAGCAGTTTTTCCCCTTGCCGTTGCCAGCTCACCTTATCCAGGATTTCCAGTGACAGCCCTGGCAACGTTGAGGGGCGGTAAAATACCTTCAGGCGGTTGCGATAGGCGATGGAGAGGTAATTCTGATCCCCTTTCGACTGGGGAGGGACTTCAAGCACGTTGATCCAATATAGCGTCTCGCGGTCGGTGGCGTGACTTACCAAAGGCGTTGAGGTAATACGCAAGGTTTGCGCCTTGGCGGGTTCAACTCGTGAAACCGGTGGCATGATCATAAAAGGAACATCGCTGTCTTCAGGAGCTGAATTCGCATCGCCGGCATCTATCCAAGATTGAACCAATAGCGGGAAACGGCTTTTATTTTCCAGTTTCAACGTGACTTCTTTGGCATCACTTGGGTAGATCACGCGCGTACCCGATATGACGATACCGGCATGTAAAGAGGTGGAAAAAAACCCGCTCAACAGCAGCGATAGCAGTAGCCAATATTTTTTAATCAAGCACATAACAATCTCGTCAGTAAAGACGTGGCAAATATGACCCTGTGGTAACAGGGCCATAACCTATTCAATCAGGTTTTATTGATAAACGATGCTGTATTTAACCGTAGAGGCAACTTGGCCCGGGCCCGCCGCGCCACCAACAGCAACATACTGGCCAAAGTAGGTATATTCGGCAGTTTGATTGGCGATGGTTTTTGGCGCATGGTTGTTATTGCCGGAAACCAGGTTGATCGGGCTGTTGGTTTCGCCATTCAGGATTTGTACCTGAACATTTGTCGCTGGATTGGTGGCTGAAGTATTTTTCAACCAACCAGTCGCATTATCGATAGCCGGGCTAGTTGGTTCAAAATACACTGAAGCAATCTTACCGTTGGTGCAGTTTAAATCAGTAGGGCCACCCAGTTTGATGGTAAATGGTGCAGGCTTGGCCGTGGCACCGGCAAAGCTTAACTCACTGGCGCTGACCGTCTCTAAAGGCACGTTCAGATCAACAGCACCATTTGGCGTCTGATCGTTGATCAGGCAGGTTGCGTCAGTGACTTCACCGGTGAAATTGATATTACCACCCGCTACGGTGATAGCGGCGGAAGCCGGAAGCGCAGCGAAGCCGCCGATAGCCAGTGAGAGAGCCATTACTAATGTGGTTTTTTTCATTGCATATGTTCCTTGTTAATTATCCTTAAAATACTCTGAGCGTTACATGGAGTAACATCAGAGCCGTCATTTCACTATGGCAGTGAAAATACTGTTCCCTTTTATGGCGGTGATAAACAATCAAATCATATTTTTTTTATATATAGTGGAGTCACATGGGCTCCACGTAAGGTATATCCTTTTCCTCTCGAACTTTTAATAAAGTCATCGGCGATACCAATTTTACTTAGCCTTGCTTTAAGTTCGGAAATAACTTGGGTCAATCTTGTGGTTGAGGAGGAGAGGTTATAATTCTCCCAAACCTGCACCAGTAACTCCTGGTTGGAAACATAGCCACAGCTGGCGTGTGCCAATAGATAAGTCAGCAACCGCAGCATCGTTTCACGCAGTCTTAGATAGTTGGTAAATCGTTCCTCACCCTGATGGGGGTACTCTATCGTATTATAGAGTTTGATTACCGAACTCGATTTGATATCTACCTGATACTCATCATTGATAATATAGCCAAAAAGCAATAATCCGCTCTCACTCGTCTTGGTGATGGGGGCTGCTACATATTTAATTTGAATCGTATCATCCATTATCAACTCCGCCGCATCCGCTGCTAAAACTGTCTGGCTCTGACTTCATCAATCGGAACTGTCATTCCCATACATTGGCTTTATATATTATTGCCTGAAGAGTTAATGTCAATTCATAAAAATAAAAAAATAACCGAAATAAAAAGAGTTTAAATCTTGTTGTTGGCGGTTTTTTGATATTTTCGTTTGTTTTTGTCGATTATTTGGCTGGATTTTGATATTTAATATCATTACTGTAGGGAATTTAATGCATAAGCATAATATGCTGTTTTGGGAGCGTTATAGTCTTTGTTTTTTGTTTTTTCTTTTAAAAATCGCGTGAGTGAAGTTAAGGTTGAAATAGTCTGCGATCTGATATGTTTTCTATTAGGAGGAATCTTAATGACTTTTTATCTTATATTTTATTTTCGTCGTTCGCAAGTAGGATAAATCGTAATAATAACAGGTGTGTATAGATATTAAACATATCTATGTTTTTTTATTTATGATTTTGGTGTTGGTGGAGCTCGCATCCCTTGTGCGGATGAAAAGCAGGCCGAATAGAGGAATTCGGCCTGGTGACATCGGAGAGGTCTTAGAACAGCACTGAGTAGTTCAAACCAAAGGTACGGCCACGGCCTTTATAGCTGTATAACTCCGGCGCGCCGTAGGTTGGGCTATACAGGATTGGCGCCCGTTGGCCCCACACGGTGGTGTAGTCTTTGTCCAACAGGTTCTCTACGCTGAAGCTGACCTTGCCCACCGGCAGGGCATAGCTGCTGAGGACGTCAATGGTGTTATAGCCGTCGAGCTTGCGGCCCTGGCTGTCGGAAACGTCGAAGGTCTGCTGCGACTGCACGCGAACCGTCCAGTCACCCGGTGCCCAGTTGACGTAGGCGGTGGCTTTCGACGGGCTGGCGGTGTCGACGGTCAACTTCTCCCATTTGCCATCGGTCTTGGTTTCCGACTTGATCAGGTTGAAGGTGGCACCGGTGCTCCATTCGCTGTCGTCGAAGAAGTAGTCCACCGCGCCTTCCATCCCGTAAATCCGACGCTTATCAGTGTTCATGCTGATGGTCATATCGGTCTTGTTGATGGTGATGGTCTTGTCTGACAGGGAATAGTAGGCCGCAAGCTGGGTACGCAGGTTGTCGCCATTGTAGCGCCAGCCCAGCTCGTAGGAGTCAACCTTGATGCCGTCCAGCTTGGAGTCATTGACGTTGACGCTTTTTTGCAACTGATAGTGGCCGTTCACCAGCTTATAGGTGCCGGAGCCGTAATATTTGGCCAGATCCGGGATCTCAAACCCTTGTGAGAAGTTGAACCAGGTCTGTTGGCGTTCTGTCAGATGGGCCAGCAAACCGGCATTGAACAGCGCGTTGTTGTAGTCGGTTTTACCACCCGGCACGGCATCGGCAGAGGTCGCCAGACCGTTGGCGATCCCTTGTTGCTGTGCGTAGCCAACGAAATCATCCACCTTGTTCTCGGTGTACTGGTAGCGCACGCCGCCGCTCAGGGTAAACATCGGATCGATGTCGTAGCTGGCCTGCATGAACGGTGCCAGGTTGGTGGTGGTATAGCTCGGGTAGCGGCCGACGTTGTAGGCATTTTGCAGCGTCATCCCGCCAGACTGCTGGGCCAGTGCCAGATTGAAGAACTGCTGGTTGGCATTGAAGCTTTCATGATCGGCATCGAAGCCGTAGGTCAGCGTCAGGCTGTCGATCGGTTTGCTGTTCAGGGTCAGCTTGCCGCCGTAGAAATCGGTTTTCTGTTGTGAGGCGCCGATGCTGGTTACCTTGCCGCCGCTCAGGGTTGGGAACGGATAGAAGGTCAGCGATTCATCACGATAATACACCTGTGCCACCAGATCCTGGCCCCAGAAATCGGTGTTGGAGTATTGCAGGTTGATCAAATGGCGTTCGGTGCCTGGAATGCGATCCGAATCCAGATTACCGCTGTTGTAGGCCTGCCCGTTACCGGTTACCGCCGAGAAGTTTTGCCCCAGATACAGGCCGTGCTTACCGTCTGACTCGCTGTTGAAATATTGCGTGGTCAGTTGCAGCTGCTGGTGATCGTCGATGTTGATGGTGCCGGTGCCCATCAGGTCGATACGATCGGAATATTGCAGGCCGGTTTGGGTGTTGTCGATCAGCACCTCGTCGCCTTTGCCGTCATACCAGCCGCCGTAACGCTGATAGGAAACCGACAGGCGCCCGGAGGCTTTATCGGTGCCGCCGCTGACTGCTGCCGACACGTTTTCGTCGTGATCGCTGCTGCTGTTAAAGCCGGTTTTACCGCCAAGCTGCAGCTCAACCTGTTTTTCTTCCTGGCCCTTCTTGGTCACGATGTTGACCAGGCCACCGGTGCTGCCGCCGCCGTACAGCGAGGTAGCCCCGGAAATCACCTCAATATGGGCGATGTTAAACGGATCGATCGAATCTAGCTGGCGGCTGTCGCTGCGCGATGAGTTCAAGCGCACGCCGTCGATCATCACCATCATTGAGCGGCCACGCAGGTTCATGCCGTAGTTGGTACGGCCCTGGCTGCTGACGTCCATGCCCGGGATCAGCTGCGACAGCACATCCTTGATCTCTTTACCGCCCTGCACCTGCTGCTCAATTTCCTGGCCTTCGATCACCCAGGTAGTCTGGGCCATTTCCGCTACGCTGCGGTGAGAGCGGCTGGCGGAAACCACCAGTTGGTCATCATTTTTTTGTTCTTCTGCCCAGGCCGTTGGTGCGAGCATTGCTAACAGGCAAGGGTTTAGTACCCAGAGGTGTCTGCGTTTCATTATTGTTCAAACGTTTCCATGGTTAGTTAAAGTTAAAGATGGCGTCGTGTGCAGCTTGGGCGGTTACCGCTGCCTGCTGGCTACGCCATTGGATCACCGCCGGGGTGGACGTTAAGTCGAACTGGTCGCGTCCTAATGCCCGGTTGAGAATACGGGCCGAACGCCAAGCCATCAGGCTGAGCTGGGGTTCGGCAATGCCATGACTGTGCATGCCGGCATTGACGGCAAACAGACAGTTTTCGCTCGGACCCTGCCATTCCAGGGTGAAGTCAGGGGTAATGCGATACTCATCGTTCGCCGTGGTCAGCAGGCGATTGGCCAATGGTGCGAGAAACGCCGGGCGGTCTTGCTGATAGCCGGTGGCGAAGATCACCACGTCGCAGTCGAAGGTTTCCTTGCCCTGATCGAGATGGTGATGGGTGACCAGTTGATAGCCATTGCCGGATGCGTGCATCGCGGCCAATGAGCGGCTAGGCAGCAGGTGGGCCCAAGGCTTTTCGCGTAATACTTCAAAGCGGTGATACATCGCCTGGTAAATCGCCAGCAGCGATCCGCTGGTGATGCCGTCCGACGTCATTTTCTGCTCGGTGAGCATGCGCTGTTTGGCGCTGTCGCTCAGAGTGTAGAAGCTTTCTACGTATTCCGGCGTGAAGTACTCATTGGCGAAGGCGGCTTCGTCCAGCGCGTTGTAATTGTTGCGGCGCGAGATCCAGTTCAACTGCTTGGGCTGGCCCCACTCGGCGCGGAAAATATTCAAAAACAGATCGGCACCGCTTTGGCCGCCGCCGATTACGGTGACGCGCTTGCCGGTAAGGTCCGGGTTACGCAGGCTCATTTCGCTGGCATGGAAGCAGCGATCGTTTTGTTCGCTGACGCAGTCCGGCAGCTTGGGGCGTTTGCCTATCCCTAAGCAGATATGGCGCGCACGGTAGACATCACGCTGGGTGGTGACAACAAATTGGCGTTGCTGGTCGTCAAAATCCACGCTGCGGATATCTTGGCTGAACTCGAGCGTCTCCAGCCCGTTAGCCGCCCAGTCGAGATAGTCGGCGAACTCTTCGCGGGAGACCGTGCGCTGCTCGGTGGTCAGGAAACGGTAGAACTTCTTCCTTTTCACCAGATAGTTGAGAAAGCTGTACGGGTTGGTCGGCGAAACCGCGCTGACCAGATCCTTGAGGAAACTGGTCTGCATATGGCAGTCCGGCACCATCATGCCCGGGTGCCAGGAGAAGTGCGGTTTGCGTTCGAAAAACTTGCTGTTAAAGCCGGTAACCTCACTGCCAAGTGCGGCAATGCTCAGATTGAATGGGCCGACGCCGATGCCGATGAAATCCAGAGGCTGATTCATTGGGCAAACTCCTTGGAGACCAAATAAAGAGGGTTATCCAGATCTTGCAGGTAGTTCGGCAACATACGGCTGCCGCCATCCTGCTCTGAATAGGTGAGTTTCACCGGGTTGAGTACCACGCGAATAATCTGTGGCTTGAAAAGGTCGAACAGGGCAAAGCGGTCGGCCAACTGCGGATGCTGCGCCATATAGCGCTCCAGCACCTGTGCCAGCACTTGATAGAAACGCGGTTCGCTTATGCCGCAGCCGCTCATCAGCGGCGAAATGAAACGCAGCACGGTGACGAAGTGCCCGGTTTGCAGATCATGGATCAGATAGTCGGCAGGCAGGCGCACCGTTACGTCTTTTACCACCTGCGGCAGTGAAGCGGCCTGTGGGAAGTCCTGATCCACCAGGCGCATATCGCCTTGGAAATCTTTTAGCAGCACCCGTTGCGGCACATGGTCTTTCATCACCAGCGTGATGTTCTGGCCGTGGGCGATCAGCGCCACCCCGTAGCAGCACATCAGGTGGTACATCGGCAGCACCACCGCCTGGAACATCTGCGCCAGCCACGCCTCTGCGCTCAGGCCGGAACGGGCGATGTAGGCGGCGATCAGCGGTTCACCCTGATTGTCGGTTTCCATCAGCGTTGCCATCAGGATCGCCTGCTCGTCCGGTTGCAGATAACAGGACGGGTTTTCACGCCAGATCACCCCGAGCATTTCCTGATAACGGTAGGGAGCCTTGGGCAACGCGCCGTAGGTTGGGTGGGCCAGATAGCCCGCCGCCGGTTCACCCAGGATCTGGGCGCCGCTGGCCTGCAAAGTGCTGTCGCTGGCGAAAATCTGCTGTAACCAGCGTGAAGCCGCAGGCCCGGCGCTGATGTACTTGCCCGGAATGCCGCGATAGCAGGAGGTGTTGTAAATGGTCAACGGCAGCTTGATATCGAAGGGCACCCGGCGGCTGATATTGGTCAAAGTGCGCAGGGACTGCTGAGCCAGATAGCGATCGCCAAACTCGCCCAGCTCAACCAGTTCACCGCTGGCCAGTTGTGGCAGGAAATGCAGCGCAATTTTTTGCTGCCATTGCCATGGGTGCAGCGGCACCGGCAGCCAGTCGTTGTCCAACTTCAGGTCGTGCCAACGGCGGTCAAAGCGTTGGCGTTCCCCGCTGTCCATCGCGCTGTTGAGCAGGTTTTCTAGCGGGAAGTCTTCGTCAATGCACCAGACAAAGCTGCTGCGTTTGGCGGCCACCCAGTGTAGTTGGAACTGACCCTGATATTCTGGCGCATACTGTTGCAGCGCCGTCAGCCCCCAGCCACGGCGCCCCTTGTTGAAGACGAACTTCGGGTGGCCTGCCAACAGGCATTGCAGCGCGTCGGCATCCAGCACAATCAGATCGTTGGCGCTCATCCCGTGGCGAGCGGTGAGTAACTGCATGTCACCGCGTAGGGTGGCGTACAGATCTTCCAAATGTTCGGCGATCTGTGCGTCGTCCATCTTCAGCACCTGCGCCAGATGCCGCAGCGTTTGATCGGCGGCCAGCGGCAGGCGATCGCAGCTCAGGCTGTTGGCATCGATGTGCAACCAACCCCAGATCCCGCGTTTGGCGTTAAAGCTGTAAGTCGCGTCACCCAGGGCTATTTGCCATTGGCCGCCGTGTTCCTCGGCCTGCAAGGTGCGCTCGTACTCCAGTTCCGCCAGGATTTTTGCGGTCATCTGCAGGTTAACGCGTTGCCAATCAGCGTAATCGTGGCGACTCATACCTGTCCCTCGCGGAAGAAGTCATCACGCTGGTTCATGATCAGCCGTGAGCGTTTATGGGGGAAATCAAACTCTTTCAGCGTTTGGTAGCCAGCGGTGGGGAGA
The DNA here is from genome assembly GCF_047530105.1 of Serratia sp. T13T92. Lineage (NCBI taxonomy): Bacteria > Pseudomonadati > Pseudomonadota > Gammaproteobacteria > Enterobacterales > Yersiniaceae > Serratia > Serratia sp. T13T92. The sequence goes on from NZ_JBLJAK010000022.1 coordinate 34,056, forward strand.
TGGCGGAACAGCCGCTGATTATCTGCACGCGGCTCGGCCACGACGCGAGTGGTGCGGGGTTCATCCAGGTATAAATAGTGGGTCAGGCCACGTAGCCAACTGCGGATGTACTGCGCACCACGCCAGTCCTCTTCGCCGACCAGCATGTGCAGGCCACGATCGAACGGCTGCCAGCGATAGTGGCGGCCAATGCGATCTTCGGGTGCCCAGTAAACTTCGAAATAGCCAAACGGCTGGTCGTCAAAGCAGCCCAGCAGCGGATAGCAATAGCTGGAATCAAGCTGGCGCTGTAAATAGGCGGCCTGAACCTCGAGCGGGCCACTCATTTCCCAGAAGGCGTCAACGCGGGGGGAATTCATCCAACGGGTGAACTGCTCGGCGTCGCGCTCGACTTCAGGTAAACGGAAGCTTAAGCTACGTTTGATTTGCGGATTGTAGCGGCGATACACCTCACCGCTGGGCCGGGCAGGGCGCTGCGGGAACCACAGTTCGCGCTCGGCATCGTATTGCATCTGGCCGCCAGCGCTATGGCGTTCGGCAATCAGCCACAGCGGCAACTGATAGAAGGTTTCACGGGCTAGGTAATCACCGCTGGCTTGGGCGAACAGTGCCAGAGCCTGTGGCTCCTCACGCCATTCGGCATAGGGAAGAGCAATGCCGCTCAGCTGTGGAGCTGCGATCAGCAACTGATCCAATGCCTGGATCAACCAGCCTGCTGGCAGTGAGCCTGGATAATGCAACGCAGCGCTGCCGTCCAATCCCAGGCTAAGGGACAGGTTTTTCCCCAGCAGTTCGCAGCGGAATCCGCTGGTGGCGTGAACAATCTTGGCAACGGGCATCATTGAGCGGCCTCCACGCGCAGCGGATTGGTGAAATCAAAGTAGATCACCGCCGGATCGACAATGGTGTTCTCATTGTGATCGTGCAGATAGCAGAAGAAGTTGCCCTTGCAGTTCCAATGTTGGCTGTCGAGCACATAGTCCAGGCAACGGGTATTTTTCGCCGTGTTACGCAGCGTGGTTAATGCATCCCGTACTCGTCTCATCAGGCTCTCTTCACTGTCGAACCCTGCTGCCGCCATTGCGGCGGTCACGGCCAACGTAGAATTCACCAGCAAGTAGTAGGGGAAGTAGCGCAACAGCTGCTGCTCGCTAAAGCGATTCTCCGCTTCGGCTTCGCCGATTTCATCCAACCAAGGCGTGGCATCGCGGGTAAAGCCGCTGCCCTGGCAATCGCGGTACAGCATGCCCACCGGCAAGTCCTGCTGCATTTCCACCAGAATGTTTTGTTGATGGGCCAGCAACACCAGGCCGTAGTCGGCTTCGGCGCTGAACAGGGGTAGCAGCACCTGCTGGCAGTAAGCGTCCAGCCAGCAATGGGCTGCTTGTTGCAACGGCAAGTTCAGGCGGGCAGCCAGGCGACGCACTGCCGCGGCTAACAGGCTATCACCACCGTCTGGCGCTGCTTGCGTCAAGGTGACCAACACGTTGGTTTGGTTCTGCGCCTGACCGAACAGCAGGTTATCGCGCAGTGCCATCAGGCTTTCTTCCTGGATTGTGCCGTCTGCGGAACGTAACCCGGCCCAACCATCCTCCTGCATCACGCGCATCGTTGGGTAACGAGCTTGCAGTTCCTGCCAGCGGGAGGTCTGTGCCAGTCGAGCCAGACGCATACCGCGCTTCACTTCTTTGACCGACAGGGTACGCACCGAGTTGGTTAGCCGTACGCTGAGGGAGAACTTGATCATGTCGCGGCTGCCCGCGTGATACAGCGAACGTGAAGAGCTGGTTGGCAGCCAACGTTCACCGGCCTCACCCAGATCGCTCAGCTTGTGCTGCTCGACCAATTCGCGGCACCAGCTTTGTGCCAGCAGATAATCGGCCTGCCATGGATGCATCGGCAGCAGCCAGACGTCATCGGTAAAATGGCCTAGCAGCTGCGGCGCGCTTTCTGCGGTAAAGCGTTGCAGGCGCTGCTGTAACGTCAGGTCCAGGCTGTCGCCACACAGGTTGCGCTTATCTACTGCAAACCAGCGCAGGGGGAAGCTGCCAGCAAAATCTGGCAGGTAGCGCTGTGCCTGCTGCTGATCGAAGGGCTCATGGGATTTCGGAGCCGGGTGGAAGGCATGGCCAGCTAATAACCCTTGTTCCGCCTGGGCAAAATTCAGCGGCTGGTCACGTAGCTTTGGCCAGTCCAGCCGGATGGCGATCGCCTGTTGGGTATTGTCATGACTTTCCAGCACTCGCTGGCGAAAGCGTGCCAAAACCTCCTCACTCAGTTGGCCTTTTATCGCCGGTTTGGCCAGCAACAACGTAACCAACCGCTCAAAACTCAGCGCTTCACCGTTGCCATTCAGGCAGGCGGGGAACTGATATTGATGATGTTGGGTTGGCGAGATATGCCGTAATGGAATGCGAATGAACTGGCTATCCGAAAGTGGGAGATGTAGCTGAGGTTGTTGGCTATGGGTTGCCGGCACGATGTGCCAGTCCCGGGTTTCACGCATTAGCGCGTTGAGGAAACATTGCGCAGCCACATCGGTTGCTGCGCTTGCTAACTGGATGGTCATGACCCTTGTCACTCTGGAGCGATTGAGAATGATTCTTATATCAATAGTTCTTATTATTATCAATCAATACATGATACAATTTTTTGATTAATTACACACAAAAACATCATTTTTTTAACGGTTATTTTACTTAATGCGCTTATTTTCCGGTTCAAAAATCGTTGCAATTGGTAATGATTCTCCTTCAAACTGGCCGCTGGCATTTTGTGCCGGGCTATTGGGCATTGGGCAAAATGGTTTGCTGGTCGCATTACCCGTGTTGGTCAGCCTGACCCAGCTCTCGCTGTCGGTGTGGGCAGGATTGCTAACGCTGGGATCGATGCTGTTTCTGGTCGGCTCTCCCTGGTGGGGGCGACAGGCAGAAATTCGCGGCTGTAAATACGTGGTGGTTATGGCCCTGGCGGGTTACCTGTTCAGCTTTGCGTTATTGGCCTTGGCCGTGTGGGGGCTGGCTGCTGGCTGGCTGCCTGAAATGGCTGGGTTGGGTGGCTTGATCGTGGCGCGCATTATCTACGGCTTGACAGTATCGGGCATGGTGCCAGCCAGCCAGACTTGGGCGCTGCAACGCGCTGGGTATGAACAACGTATGGCGGCGTTGGCCACTATCAGTTCCGGTCTGAGCTGTGGCCGGTTGCTTGGTCCGCTGTGCGCGGCCCTGGCGCTGTCTCTGCACCCGATGGCTCCGCTGTGGTTGATGGCGATTGCGCCGCTGATCGCGTTACTGGTGATCTGTCGCCAGCATAACGACCCGCCACTGCCTGCGGTGGCGCATCAGCAAAACCGCCTGCGGCTGACGATGATGCCCTATTTATTGTGTGCGTTGCTGCTGGCGGGCTGCGTCAGCCTGATGCAGTTAGGCTTGGCTCCACATTTGCAGCAACTGTTTAGCCATTCGGCGACGACCGTTAGCCACCATGTGGCGGTATTGCTCAGCGTGGCAGCGGGTTGCACGCTGTTGGGACAGTTTTTGGTGGTGCGACCGCAGCGTCTTACTCCGCCGCAGCTACTGATGGTTGCCGCTTGGTTGATGATCGCTGGCCTGGGGCTGATGTGTACCGCTCCGCTGGCGCTGTTTTATCTTGGCTGTGCGCTGGCTTCGTTTGGGGCCGCGATGGCGACGCCGGGCTATCAACTGATGCTGAACGATAAGTTATCTACCGGCAAAGGGGCGGGAGCTATCGCCACCAGCCATTCGCTGGGCTACGGCGCGAGCGCGCTGATGGTTCCGGTGGTGAGTAAATTTTACGGTGAGTCGCAGTTGGTTGCGGCGGCACTGGTAGCCGCCGTCCTGTTGGGCGGCATTAGCAGCTGGCTATGGTGCCAGCATCGAATGGCAGACATTGCGCGGGAGAGTCAGTGATATGTCCGCAAGCTATCGCATCTTTGATCTTACCTTGAAGCACAAGGAAAATGTTTCCCCCTCGCTGCTGCGCTGCGTGTTTACCGGCCCAGAGGTACAGCGCATGAAGCTGGAAGCCCCGGATCAACGGATCAAGCTGTTGTTCCCGGTAGCGGAAGGGCAGAGCCCGGAGTTGGCGAATAGCGACGATTGGTACCGTAACTACATGGCGATACCGAAAGAGCAACGGCCCGTGATGCGCACCTACACGTTGCGGGCGCTGCGCGCTGCTGAGAATGAAATGGATGTGGAGTTTGTGCTCCATGGCATCAATGGCCCGGCCTCTGCCTGGGCAACGCATGCCGTTGCGGGAGATAAACTCCAGGCTGTAGCGCCGAATGCCGATTTTGCTGAGGACAGCGGCGGCTATGAGTGGGCCCCTCCGGCGCAAACCCGGCAGGCGCTGCTGATCGCCGATGAAACGGCACTGCCAGCGGCGATGGGTATCCTCGAACAGTTGGCGCAGCAGGCTAACCCGCCGCGTGTGCAGGCTTTCTTCGAAGTGCCGGTAGCGGGGGACTGCCTTGATATAGCGCACTTTCCGTTTGCCGAGGTTTACTGGTTGCCACGTGACGTTGGGCATCAGCAACTGCATGGCACACTGCTGGTGGAGGCGGTGCGTCAGCGAGTTAACATCCCTGCCTCGGCACGGGCTGAAGCGCAGTCTCTGGCTGAAAACAGCCTGGGTGGGGATTTGCTGTGGGAGCGTGCTGAAGGGGCTAAGACCTTTTACGCCTGGGTGGCTGCTGAGTCTTCGGTGGTGAAAACGTTGCGCCGTTACCTGATTGGCGAACGCGATCTGGACCGTTCCACGGTGAACTTTATGGCGTACTGGTGCTAGTAACCCGCTTCAAGCTGATGGCGCACCGCCAGGAGCACGGCGACTGTGCCATCAAAGTGATACAGAACCACGTAGCCACTGTTACCAAATTCAATAGGCCATTCGCGGTATTGGTGAGGCATTTCCTCCACCGGGCGGCCTACCTGTGGTTGTAGAGCTAGAATTTTTACGCTACGGCGGATCTTGCTGATAGCGCGCTTTGCCGTATCGCTATCCTTTTCTGCCAAAAAACGGTATAGCCGTTGCACGTCAGCTAATGCCGCTGGTGACCATTTTAGTTGTGACACTCCGGGATCTCCGTATCATCGCCTTTTTCCAGATTAGCCAGCCAGTTATCGGCTTCTTCCTGGGTTAGATGTTTACCATCAGCTTGACAGGTTTCCCATGCCCGCAATGCATCATTGCGTAGCGCTTCGCGTTTTTCTTCACGTTCGACATATTCCCGGATCGCTTCTCGCATAATCCAATGGGCTGTCCGCTGGCGCGCTATGGCAATTTGCTGCACACGCAGCTTAAGCTCTTCATCGATTTTAATTGACGTCGCGGTAGCCATAAGTCGTCCTCAGTCGTTAAAGGTAATACCTTCGGCTACTATAAATTCTTTTATACGCTATTGTCTAGTTTTTGAGCATGCATGGTCGTTCAAATTTCAACGCTGGCAGCCGCTTTGGCTGCTGTGCTATGTTCCGCTGAAACAAAAGTTACAGCGGGAGTAGCGATGAAACAGATTGATGAACGCCTGCGCAGCGAATACCCGCAATTGGCTCCTCAAGAGCAGCGGGTGGCCGACTTTATCTTCGATCACTTTGACGACCTGATTAGCTATAACAGCACCGAGTTGGCGCGCCTGAGCGGGGTGTCCAAGGCCACGGTCAGCCGTTTGTTCAAACGCCTGGGTTATGCCAGCTATCGCGCAATGCGTGACGAGTTGCGCACCCTACGTCAAAGCGGTATGCCACTGACCGACAGCCGTGACGCGGTACAGGGCAACACCTTGTTGGCCCGCCATTATCAGCAGGAAATGGCCAATCTGACCCACTGGGTGCAACAAATTGATGCGGCACAGTTTGGCGCGGTGATCTCGGCCATGGGGCAATCCCGGCGGCTGCTGCTGTTGGGGATGCGCAACAGCTATCCCGTCGCGATGCATTTGCGCCAGCAACTGATGCAGGTACGTGAGCAGGTTTTGTTAATACCGCAGCCGGGCCAAACCTTGGCCGAAGATCTGGTGGATCTGGGGCCACAGGACATGGTGGTGGTAGTGGCATTTCGCCGCCGTCCACGTCTGGTGCGAGAGATATTGCAACAGTTGCAGATCAAGCAGGTGCCAACGTTATTGATCTGCGAACCGCAGGCCCAGGCGTTGATCCCGTTGGCTAGCTGGCATTTGATGACGCCGCTCGATAGCGTCTCAGCGTTTGACAGTTACTCCAGTGCCATGAGCCTGGCGAGCCTGCTGAGCAATGCGTTGCTGCATGACAGGTTGTCGCAAGGGCGGCAGCGTATTCATGAGGTCGCCAATCTGTTCAGCGATCTGGAGGAGTTGGAGCAGCGCTGAAGCATGGGTTATCTGAGCGGGCGCAGTATACGGCGCCCCTACATGATTCTTTAGCAGCTGCATGCTGCGCCCGTTGTGATTCATTAGTTGCAGATTAATAATTTTAGAATCTTTTGTTTCATACTTTCTCGCTTGGCGATAATCTAGCAATAACAAAAAACCGGCCGGTCGCTGACGTAGCAATCTCCAGGCTAAGTTATTAAGTTGACAAGGAATGAACATGCTAGCTATCAATCAATTCGATCAAATCAATCCTCCGCACCGCCTACTGATGGGCCCAGGGCCGATCAATGCCGATCCGCGCGTGCTGCGTGCCATGTCCAGCCAGTTGATTGGCCAATACGATCCGGCCATGACCGGCTATATGAATCAGGTGATGGAGCTGTATCGCGCCCTGTTCCGCACGCAGAACCGCTGGACAATGCTGATAGACGGGACTTCGCGCGCCGGTATCGAGGCAATGCTGGTCTCTGCCATTCGGCCTGGCGATAAAGTGCTGGTGCCGGTATTTGGCCGTTTTGGCCATCTGTTGTGTGAAATCGCCCGCCGCTGCCGTGCCGAAGTACACACCATCGAAGCGCCTTGGGGGGAGGTATTCAGTCCCGATCGGATCGAGGATGCGATCAAGAAAGTACGGCCACGCCTATTGCTGACGGTGCAAGGAGATACCTCCACCACCATGCTGCAACCGCTGGCTGAATTAGGGGACATCTGCCGCCGTCACGGCGTCCTGTTCTATACCGATGCTACCGCCTCGTTCGCGGGTAACGAGTTGGAAACCGATGCCTGGGGTTTGGATGCGGTATCCGCAGGGCTGCAAAAATGCCTCGGTGGTCCTTCCGGCAGTTCTCCAATCACCCTTAGCCCGCAGTTTGAAGAGATCGTACGCCGCCGTAAGTGCGTTGAAGAGGGGATCCGTACCGTCGATCACGCAGACGGTGACGACGAGATGATCTACTCCAACTATTTCGATCTCGGCATGATCATGGATTACTGGGGGCCGGAGCGCCTGAACCACCATACGGAAGCCACCAGCATGCTGTTTGCCGCGCGTGAATGCGCCCGGGTGATCCTGGAGGAAGGGCTGGATAAGGCTATTGCCCGCCATAAATTGAACGGCGCGGCGATGTTGGCCGGGATCCAGGGGATGGGGCTGGAGGTCTTCGGTGATATCGCCAACAAGATGAACAACGTGCTGGGCGTGGTGATCCCGCAGGGCATCCATGGCGAGCAGGTACGCCAGATGATGCTCAATGACTTCGCCATCGAAATCGGCACCTCGTTTGGCCCGTTGCAGGGCAAGATCTGGCGCATTGGCACCATGGGGTATAACGCGCGCAAAGACTGCGTGCTGCAAACGTTGGCCGCGCTGGAAGCGGTACTCAACCGTCTCGGTTTTGTTAGCCCGCATGGGGAAGCTATGCAGGCAGCATGGAACCTTTACGACGCCGAGCAGAACTGATGGCAATGTTGCTGACCCCTCTGGAAGCGGAACGAGCCGCGGCCAGAGTGATGGCTCGCTGCGACGAACTGGCGGCAATCAGCAGCACGCCAGGCCAACTGACGCGGGTTTATCTCTCCCCAGAACATTTACGCGCCAACCGGCTGGTAGGGAATTGGATGCGCGAACTGGGGATGGCGGTCTGGCAAGACGGCGTGGGCAATATCTGCGGGCGTTATGAAGGATTGAAACCGGCCGCACCGGCGCTGCTGCTTGGCTCTCATCTGGATACGGTGCGCAACGCGGGGCACTACGATGGCATGCTGGGGGTCTTGACCGCGCTTGAGGTTGTCGCCTTGTTGCATAGCCGCAATTGGCGTTTGCCGCAGGCGATCGAGGTGATCGGTTTTGCCGACGAGGAGGGCACGCGTTTTGGCATTACCTTGCTCGGCAGTAAAGGGGTCACCGGGCAGTGGGCAGAGGATTGGCTGGCATGTACCGATGCTGAGGGCATCAGCGTGGCTGAGGCTATGCGTGACGTGGGCCTTGATCCTGCGGCGGTGAGTTCTGCCGAGCGTGCACAAGGCTCGATCTGTGCCTATCTCGAACTGCATATTGAACAGGGGCCTTGTCTTGAAGCTGCCGGTCTGGCTCTGGGAGTGGTCACGGCGATTAACGGTGCCCGCCGCCTCAATTGCACCTTTACCGGACATGCTGGTCATGCAGGGACCGTGCCGATGGGGCAGCGCCGGGATGCGCTGACTGCGGCCGCTGAATGGATGGTCACGGTTGAGCGGCTCACCATGGAATACGATCCGCATGTGGTCGCCACGGTCGGTCAGATCGAAAGCTTGCCGGGGGCTGTTAATGTGATCCCTGGGCAGGTCAGGTTATCCCTCGACGTTCGTGGCCCGCAGGATGAATTGCTAGACGCGTTACTGGCCGAATTACTGGCACAGGCGCAGAGCATTGGCGCGCGTCGCGGAGTTGGCTTCGACAGTGAGGAGTTCTACCGCATACCGGCCACCGCTTGTGACCCTCAGTGGCAGCAGCGCTGGCATGACGCGGTAATGCAGGTGCAAGAGAATTGCCTAATGCTGCCTAGCGGCGCGGGGCATGATGCCATTGCTATCGCTGCCCGTTGGCCGGTGGGGATGCTGTTTGTCCGTTGCGAGGGCGGTATCAGTCATCATCCCGATGAGGCCGTCACAGAGGGCGACGTGGCGCTAGCGATCCAGGCTTACTGCCGGGTCTTGGATATAACTGATCCCTTGTATGTTTAAAGTGCCTTTAAACATACAAGGGTATCGACTCAATCGCGCAGCTGGAAGCCATCTGCATCACGCCAGGCCGGGAACGCGGCGCGGTAGGTTTGTAGCGTTTCCAGCGAAAGCTCGGCATCCAGCCTCGCCGCCTGGCCCGCTTCTGCACTGGCCAACCGTTCCCCCTGCGGGCTGATAATCAGGCTGTCACCGCTGTAATTCAGGCCATTACCGTCCTCGCCCACGCGGTTGCACCCCGCCACGTAAATCTGGTTTTCGATCGCCCGTGCCGCCAGCAGCGTTTGCCAGTGCATACTGCGCGCCGCCGGCCAGTTGGCCACGTACAGGGCCAGATCGTAATCCTGCTGATAGCGTGACCACACCGGGAAGCGCAGGTCATAGCAGATCTGCGGCAGGATACGCCAGCCGCGCCATTCGAAAATGGTGCGCTGTTTCCCAGCCTGATAATGCTGGTGTTCACCGGCCATGCGGAACAGATGGCGTTTATCATAGCCATGCACCTTGCCGCCGGGCTCCACCAGCAGGAAACGGTTAACCGCCCCTTCGGCAGTTTTCAACGCTACGCTGCCACCCACCAAGGCGTTGGTTTTCACCGCCCAGGTATGTAACCAGTCAATCACCTGTTGTTCTGGCAACGCGCTTTCCCCGGCATCCATAGCAAAGCCGGTAGTAAACATTTCCGGCAGTACAATCAGATCGCGGCCGGTAATCGAGGGCAACAAGGCATCGAACTGGCGCAGGTTGGCCTCACCTTGGCGCCAGACCAGCGGTTGCTGCAACAGGGTAATTTTTAGAGTCGACATAGGCGCTCCGCAGCGGCATCCAGCGTGGCACCTTGCTTCGCGAAGCACAGCCGGATCAGTTTATGGGGGAAAGGATCGGCGCAGAAAACGGACAGCGGGATTGCCGCCACGCCTGCGTGCTCGGTCAGCCAATGGCAGAAGGCGACGTCATCCAGATCGGAAATGGCGCTGTAATCGGCCAGTAAGAAGTAAGTGCCTTCACAGGGCAGAATTTCCAGCCTGCTGTTAGCTAGCGCCTGCACAAAACGATCGCGTTTGGTTCGGTAGAACGCGGGTAGCTGCTGCCAGTGTTCTGGCTCATTGCGCAGCATATCGGCCAAGGCTAACTGGGCAGGGGTGTTGACCGAGAACGTCAGATACTGGTGAACCTTGCGCACCTCGGCGCTTAACGCTGCCGGGGCCACGCAATAACCCACTTTCCAGCCGGTCATATGGAAGGTTTTGCCAAACGAGGAAACGGCTATCGCTCGCTGACGCAGTTGCGGATGGGCCAACACGCTGGCGTGCCCCCCTTTGGCAAAGCAGATATGCTCGTAAACCTCATCGCTCAGGATATAGATTTCCCGATCGGCGATGGTGGCCCATAGCTGCTGCATATCCTCTGCCGACCATGCCGTGGCGGAGGGGTTCTGCGGAGTGTTGAGGATGACCAGCCGCGTGCGCGGTGAAAGCTGTTCGGCAAACCGTTGCCAATCCACCTTGAAGGCGGGTGGTTGCAGGGCAATGCGTTTCAGAACGCCACCGGAAAGCTGTACCGCCGGGGCATAGCTGTCATAGCTTGGGTCGAAGCAAATCACTTCATCGCCGGAGCGAACCAGGGCGCTGATCGCAGCGAACAACGCTTCGGTTGCACCCGCAGTGACGGTCACTTCACTATTGGCATCGGGTTGCCAGCCGTAGAGCTGAGCGGTTTTTTCCGCAATGGCCTCACGCAGCGGCGCTGCGCCAGTCATCGGTGCGTATTGGTTTGCCCCCTGGCTGACGTGCCAGCTCAGGCGCTGTTTTAAATACTCCGGGCCATCAAAATCCGGGAAGCCCTGCGACAGGTTGATCGCCTGATGCTGCTGCGCCAGGGCGCTCATCTGGGTAAAAATGGTGGTGCCGAGGTCGGGTAACTTGCTGGCTGGGACAGGTGCGGTACTCATATCAGGCTGATTCTCCTGGCGCGTATGTTGCGAATAATATAGCACGATGTTAATGTTTAGCAATCAAGACGTTTAGACGTCCGTAGCCATCAGGAAACAAGACGGAATGACAGAAAACCCGCAACTACCAGCCCTATTGGCCGCCTGCCACTGGATCGGTGAAAAAGGCTGGTGCCCGGCGACCGGCGGCAATATGTCGCTGCGCCTTGATACCCAACACTGCCTGGTGACCGAGTCCGGCAAAGACAAGGGCAGCCTGAGCGAACAGGATTTATTGCTGGTGGAAACGGCAAACAATCATGTTCCCAGCGGCCGTACGCCTTCGGCGGAAACCGGTCTGCACACGCTGATCTACCGCCTCTATCCCACCGTCGGTGCCATCCTGCATACCCATTCGGTCAATGCCACCGTGCTTTCCCGCGTGGAGAAAAGTGAAGCGCTGGTGCTGCAAGGGTATGAAATGCAGAAATCCCTCAGCGGGCAGAAGAGCCACCTCGACAGCGTCAGCATCCCCATTTTTGATAACGACCAGGATATTCCGGCGCTGGCTGCGCGTGTGGCCGCATTTGCCGAGGTAACGCCCTTGCAGTACGGTTTTCTGGTGCGCGGCCACGGCTTGTATTGCTGGGGCAAACAGGTGGAGGAAGCGCGCCGCCATCTTGAAGGGCTGGAATTCCTGTTCCAGTGCGAACTGCAACGCCGTTTACTGGAGGCCAAATGATCCGCGCCATCGTCACCGATATTGAAGGCACCACCAGCGATATCCGTTTTGTGCATCAGGTGCTGTTCCCCTATGCCCGTGAGCGGCTGGGGGAGTTTATCCGCCGCCATGCCAACGACGCCGAAGTTGCGGCTCCGCTGGCGGCATTGCGTGCAGAGATCGCGCAGCCGGACGCCGATAATGAGCTGCTTATTACCACCCTTTATCGCTTTATGGATGAAGATCGCAAATCGACCGCGTTGAAGGCTTTGCAGGGCATTATCTGGCGCAGCGGCTATCAAAACGGCGATTTTCAGGGGCATATCTATCCGGAGGTGGCCGAACAGCTGGCCGCTTGGCAGCAGCAAGGATTGAAACTGTTCGTCTATTCCTCCGGCTCGGTTGAAGCGCAAAAGCTGCTGTTTGGTTACAGCGATGCGGGAGATCTGCAACCGCTGTTCAGTGGTTACTTTGATACGCACGTAGGGGCCAAGCGTGAAAGCGCGTCATACCACAATATCGCCCAAGCCATCGGTCTGGCGCCAACTGAGCTGCTGTTCCTTTCCGATATCCATCAGGAGTTGGACGCGGCACGGCTAGCGGGCTGGCATACCTGCCAACTGATCCGTGACGCTGCCGATCCACAAAGCCAGCACCGGCAGGTTAACCGTTTTGATCACATCCAATTAGGGGAGTTTGTCTAATGAGTGGATTGACCATTTTTAGCGATAAAGAGCCGCAGCAGCCGTTATGGCAGAGCCAGGATGCGCAGGCTATCCAGCAGCAGTTGGCGCAGATTGGCGTACGTTTTGAGCGTTGGCAGGCCGATCGCGAGTTGGGCGAGAGCCCACTGCCAGAAGCGGTGATTGCCGCCTATCAGCATGAGATCGACCGGCTGGTGGCGGAAAAGGGCTACCAAAGCTGGGATGTGATCAGCATGCGTCCGGACAACGCCCAGCGTGAAGTGCTGCGGGAGAAATTCCTGGCCGAGCATACTCATGGCGAGGATGAGGTGCGCTTCTTTGTCGAAGGGGCGGGGCTGTTTTGCCTGCATCTGGAAGGCAAAATCTTCCAAATCCTGTGCGAGAAAAACGACCTGATCTCGGTGCCAGCCAATACTCGCCACTGGTTTGATATGGGCTCGGCCCCCAACTTCACCGCCATCCGCGTCTTTGATAATCCGGAAGGTTGGGTGGCCCATTTCACCGGCGACCAGATTGCCGAGGTATATCCAAAGCTAGATTGAAGGGCAAAAAGTTATGCCAATGCGCGTTGGAAAATGCCGTCGGCAACCTGCTCTGGCGTAATGACGCCGCTATCCAACACCCAGCCGCTGATTAATGCTGCTGGAGTGACATCGAATGCCGGGTTGTAGGTTGGCGCATTGAGCGGTGCCCATTGGCAGGAACCAAAGCTACCGCTGACCCCCGTCACTTCCTCTGCCGCGCGCTGTTCGATAGGAATGGCCGCGCCGTCCGGGCAATGAGGATCGTGCGTGGTGTGTGGGGCGGCCACGTAAAACGGAATACGGTGGTAATGAGCCAGTACCGCCAGGCTGTAAGTGCCGATTTTATTAGCCACGTCACCGTTGGCCGCAATGCGGTCTGCGCCTACCCAGACGGCATCAACCTGGCCCGTAGCCATCAGGCTGGCGGCCATGGAATCGCAGATCAAGCGGTAAGGAATGCCCAGCTCTCCCAACTCCCAGGCGGTAAGGCGGCCCCCTTGCAGCAACGGACGAGTTTCATCGACCCAAACCTGGGCGATCTTGCCTTGCTGGTGCGCTCGCAATAGAACGCCAATCGCCGTACCCACGCCCGCCGTCGCCAGTCCCCCGGTGTTGCAATGGGTGAGCAGGCGACTGCCCGGTTTCACCCACTCGGCCCCGTTATCGGCGATGCGATCGCACAGGGTCCGATCTTCCTCTACCAGGCGCAGCGCTTCCTCGGCCATCGCGCTCACCCAATCCGGCTGTGCCAAAGCCTGCTTCATACGATCCAGATTGTTCATCAGGTTCACCGCGGTCGGGCGTGAGGCGCGTAGCGTCTGCAATGCCTGCTCCAGTTCAGCCTGCGACAGACCACGTTCGGCCAACAGAGCGAGCAGCAGGCTGGCAGATAGCCCGATCAACGGTGCGCCGCGCACCCGCAGGGCACGGATATGCCCAACCAACTCGTCCACGCTGTCGCAGGGCAGCCAGCACTTTTCCTGCGGCAAAGCTTGCTGGTCAAGGATCTGGAGGCGGTTGTCTTGCAGGCTCAGGCTGGTGGTGTTAAGTGCTTGCATCAGTGGTTAAATCCTTGTGTGTTTCTTATTGCATCTGTGAACCCATTCTGCCAACATGACATCCGGATGTATAGACGTCCAAACGCTTTTGCGGCTAAAAATAAAAAAATCATCGCTATGGGAAAGAACAGAGGGGTTGGGGGATGTCACAATATCGTACGTTTACTGCTGCCGATGCCGTTGAATACGCGCGTCAATATGGGCAACTGGCCGATCCACAGGCGCTGGTAAGTGCCGACGAGATCGGCGATGGCAATCTGAACCTGGTCTTTAAAATCCGTGATGCTGACGGCGTCAGCCGGGTGATCGTCAAGCAGGCTCTGCCGTACGTACGTTGCGTGGGGGAATCTTGGCCGTTGACGCTGGATCGGGCGCGTATCGAAGCGGAAACGCTGCTGATCCACGGGGCGCTGTGCCCACGCCACACGGTGCAGGTGCTGCATCACGATCCTGAGCTGGCGGTGATGGTGCAGGAGGATCTCTCTGACCATCACATCTGGCGCAGTGAGCTGGTGAAGGGGCGTTACTATCCGCTGGCCGCCGGGCAACTGGCGGAATACCTGGCGCAAACTCTGTTCCACACCTCTGATTTTTACCAGACCGCACAGCTGAAAAAGGCCGAAGTCAGCCGTTTCACCAACCCGGAGCTGTGCCAGATCACCGAAGATCTGTTCTTTAGCGATCCCTATCAGGATCATGAGCGTAATCAGTTTGACGAGGCGCTGTTGCCGCAAGTGCTGGCACTGCGTGATGACGCGGCGCTGAAGTTGGCGGTAGCCGGGCTGAAGCATCGCTTCCTGAGCAAGGCCGAAGCGCTGCTGCACGGTGATATTCATAGCGGTTCGATCTTTGTCGCGGAAGGTAAGCTGAAGGCGATCGACGCCGAGTTTGGCTTCTACGGGCCGATCGGCTTTGATATTGGCACTGCGCTGGGTAATCTGCTGCTGAACTATTGCGGTTTGCCTGGCTTGTTCGGCCCGCGTGATGCGGCGGCGGGGCGTGAGCAGCGATTGCAGGATGTGCGTGAACTGTGGCTGATCTTTGCCGATCGCTTTCTGGCGTTGTGCCATCAACATAGCCGTGACGCAACGCTGGCGCTGCCGGGCTATGCCGAGCAGTTCCTGCAACAGGTATGGACAGATGCGGTGGGTTACTGCGGTACGGAGCTGATACGCCGCACTATCGGGCTGGCGCACGTGGCCGATCTGGACAGCATCACTGATGCGGAAATGCGTGCCGAATGTCAACGTAACGCCCTCAATCTGGGCCGTGCGCTGATCGTCAATGCGCCGCACATAGAACATATCGATGCCTTGCTGGCGCGTATCCGCCAACATGGCTGAGCCAATCTGAATCTGCAATGAAAAAGGGGCGATCCGTTATGGTATCGCCCCTTTGGCATTTATGGCCGGAAACCGTTATGCGGCTTCAGTCTGCTGCTGGCGTTTTTCCAGCTTTACTGGCTTTACCGGCTGCTGCGCCGCCAGCGCGTCTGGTGCAAAGTCATCAACGTTGATTGAACGCAGACGGCTCTCTTCCGCTTTCACCAGGATCTTGGCTTCGTCGGCGCTGATTTTGCCTTCATCCAGTGCACGCTGTGCCAGACGATCAAGACGGGTGAACGGCAGGTTCTTACCGGCTTGCTTGCACAGGCGCTGGTGGATAGGTTCTGCGGCAATCACGTCCAGCAACGCGGCTTCCAGCAGGCCAACCGGGTTGTGCTCGCTTGGCGTCAGGTATTGGCCACGGCCAAGGCGGCTACGGGTGGCTGAAGGTTGTTGGATAATCTTCGCCAACTGATGGTCCAGTTTATCGGAAGGTGCGGTATGCACACGGCCGAATGGGAACACCACCAGGCGCATCACCCCGGCGATAAAGCGGTTCGGGAAGTTGCGCAGCAAGTCGTCCAGCGCTTGCTCCGCCTGGTTCAGGCTGTCTTGCACGCCCCAGTGAACCAATGGCAGATCTTCTTTCTGACGGCCTTCATCTTCAAAGCGTTTTAGCGTGGCCGAGGCCAGGTACATTTGGCTCAGCACGTCACCCAAGCGGGCAGAGATACGCTCGCGGCGCTTCAGGCTGCCGCCCAGCACGCCCATGGAAACGTCAGACAGCAACGCCAGGTTGGCGCTCAGACGGTTGAGCTGCTGATAGTAGCGGCGAGTAGCGTCTTTGGTTGGCGTGCTGCTGGTGCGGCCATTGGTCAGGCCAAGCCACAGGCTGCGCATTTTGCTGCTGCCAACGTGGCCGAGGTGGCCAAACAGCGCCTGGTCGAAGCTGTGCAGATCGTTGCTCTGGGCAGCCGCCATTTCGGTCAGTACATAAGGATGGCAGCGGATCGCCCCCTGGCCGAAGATCATCATGGTACGGGTCAGGATATTGGCACCTTCTACCGTGATGGCGATTGGCGCGCCCTGGTAGGCACGGGCCAGGAAGTTGGCTTCACCCAGCATGATGCCTTTACCGCCGGTGATATCCATCGCATCAATGATGGCCTGCTGGCCACGGTGGGTACAATGGTATTTCACGATGGCAGACAGTACCGCAGGTTTTTCGCCCTGCATCAACGCATAGGTGATCAGCGAGGCGGCGGCATCCATCACATAGGTGTTACCGGCAATACGTGCCAGCGGCTCTTCAATCCCTTCCATCTTACCGATAGAGATTTTGAACTGGCGGCGAATATGGGCGTAAGCGCCGGTCGCCAAAGCCACCGACTTCAGACTGCCAGTGGAGTTGGACGGCAGAGTGATACCACGGCCAACCGACAGGCATTCAACCAGCATCCGCCAACCTTGACCTGCCATTTTTGGCCCGCCAATGATGTAATCGATCGGGACGAACACGTCGTTGCCGCGGGTTGGGCCATTCTGGAACGGCACGTTGAGCGGGAAGTGACGGTTGCCGATCTCTACCCCTGGGGTGTTGGTTGGGATCAACGCACAGGTGATGCCGGGGGATTCGTTATCGCTCAGCAGGCGGCTTGGGTCATGCAGCTTGAAGGCTAGCCCCAGTACGGTGGCAATCGGCGCCAGGGTAATGTAGCGCTTGTTCCAGGTCAGGCGCATACCCAGCACCTGTTTACCTTGCCATTCGCCCATGCACACGGTGCCTACGTCCGGGATGGCCCCGGCGTCGGAACCCGCTTCTGGGCTGGTCAGTGCGAAGCATGGAATTTCATCACCGCGCGCCAGGCCTGGCAGGTAGTGATCTTTCTGTTCTTCAGTGCCGTAATGTTGCAGCAGCTCGCCTGGGCCGAGGGAGTTAGGCACGCCGACGGTGATCGCCAGAATACCTGAGACACCCGCCAGCTTTTGCAGGACGCGGGCCTGAGCATAAGGGGAGAATTCCAGCCCGCCGTACTCTTTCTTGATGATCATCGCAAAGAAGCGGTGTTCTTTCAGATAGGCCCACAGCTCTGGCGGCAGATCGGCCAGTTCGTGGGTGATCTCGAAGTCATTGGCCATGCGGCAGGCTTCTTCCACCGGGCCGTCGATAAAGGCTTGCTCTTCCTCTGTCAGCTTAGGCTGCGGATAGTTGTGCAGCTTGTTCCAATCCGGTTGGCCGCGGAACAGATCGCCTTCCCACCAGGTGGTCCCGGCGTCGATGGCTTCTTTTTCCGTGGTGGACATTGGCGGCATCACTTTGCGGAAGGCGCGCAGTGCAGGGGCAGAAAGCAGCGAGCGGCGCAACGAAACGATGTTCAGCGGCAGCAGCACGATTGCCAGCGGTACCAGCATCCAGTAGGTCCAAAGGCCAATAGCGCCCATGGCCGCCGTAAAGGCCAACAGCAGCAGACTGCTGAGAGCCAGGTTCACTCGGTGATAAAACACCACACCAATAAGTGCGAGTAAAACAACGATACTAAGAACCATCATAAGAAGCTCCGAAGTAGTAAGAGGTCTGACCTGTTGTGTATATCTAATGGTTTTAGTCCATACCCATTTTTTTATCAATGTATTTACACTTTAATTACAACTTAAGTCACAAACTGACAGCATCAATTGTCAAAAAATCGCCGGGTCGCTTCACACTAGCGCTGTTTGCGTCGCAACGCTTCTAGGTTTTTCTGCAATCCGTTACACTGCGAGACGAAAGATTGACGATGCCACCGCACAACAAGAGGCGATCTCCATGTACCACGATTTAATTCGCAGTGAACTGAATGAAGCGGCTGATACTCTGGCTAAATTCCTTAGCGATGACGCCAACATTGACACCATCCAACGCGCGGCAGTACTGCTGGCGGATTCCTTTAAAGCCGGCGGGAAAGTGCTTTCCTGCGGTAACGGTGGTTCGCATTGTGATGCGATGCACTTCGCAGAAGAGCTGACTGGCCGCTACCGTGAGAATCGCCCAGGCTATCCGGCCATCGCGATTTCTGACGTTAGCCACCTGTCTTGCGTCAGCAACGATTTTGGCTATGAATACGTATTTTCCCGCTATGTGGAATCCGTAGGCCGTGAAGGCGACGTGCTGTTGGGGATCTCCACCTCCGGCAACTCTGGCAACATCATCAAAGCGATTGAGGCCGCCCGCGCCAAGGGGATGAAAGTGATCACCCTGACCGGTAAAGACGGTGGCAAAATGGCCGGTAGCGCCGACGTGGAAATCCGTGTGCCGCACTTTGGCTACGCCGACCGTATCCAGGAAATCCATATCAAAGCGATCCACATCTTGATCATGTTGATCGAAAAAGAGATGGTTAAAGCTTAACGGCGAGATCAGCATTCAATATAGGGCGTGGCATCAAGCTGCGCCCTTATACCAATGTCAGTAGTCCTCAAGGGGTGGCAATCGATGTGTGAACTGCTCGGGATGAGCGCCAACGTACCAACCGACATCTGCTTTAGCTTTACCGGGCTGGTACAGCGCGGTGGCCGAACCGGGCCACATAAAGATGGCTGGGGCATTACCTTCTATGAAGGCAACGGTTGTCGCACATTCAAGGATCCCCAACCCAGCTTTAATTCACCTATTGCCCGTCTGGTGCAGGAATACCCGATCAAGTCCTGTGCCGTGGTCTCCCACATCCGCCAGGCTAATCGCGGTGAGGTGGCGCTGGAAAATACCCATCCCTTTACCCGTGAGCTGTGGGGTCGCAACTGGACTTACGCTCACAATGGGCAACTGAAAGGCTATCGCCAACTGGCGACCGGCAATTTCCGCCCGGTAGGGCAGACCGACAGTGAATATGCCTTCTGCTGGCTGTTACACCAGTTGGCGCTGAAATATCCGCGCACTCCCAGCAACTTGCCAGCCGTGTTTCGCTATATCGCGTTATTGGCCGATCGGCTCAGAGAGAAAGGGGTGTTCAACATGCTGTTGTCAGATGGGCGCTTTGTAATGGCCTATTGCTCCACCAACCTTTACTGGATCACTCGGCGAGCACCGTTTGGCAAAGCCACCTTGCTCGATCAGGATGTAGAGATTGATTTTCAGCGGCAGACCACGCCGGATGACGTGGTCACGGTCATTGCGACCCAACCGCTGACGGGCAACGAAACCTGGCACAAGATTGCACCAGGCGAGTTTGCGTTATTTCACTACGGTGAGCGGCTGGCTGCGGGCGAACGGGTTGTTGCTGGTCTCAATCGTTGAGGCGTATTGCGTTGGCTGGCCGCTGCCAATCACCGGCTGTGCCAACACATATTGGCCGTTGGTCACGCTAACCAGCGGTGGCTGACGGTTTTTGACGAAGTAGTCATAACCCGGTTTTAACTGACGCCAAAAGCTGATGTAGGTTGATGAGCGGTGGCGTTGCAGGTTCTGTTCGGTCATGCGGAACGGATAAATGCTGATGTCCACCCGGCTTTGCCCATGGGTAAACGCCGCTTCAACGTAACGATAGATATCGTCCATATAAGCGTTGGTCATCGCGTAGCAACCAATCGATTTGCATTCCCCGTGGATCATCAGATAGGCACCGGAATATCCCTGCGCTTTATCGTAATCATTAGGGAAACCGATATTGATGGCACGATAATATTTGCTGTCTGGCTTCAGATGGCGGGTATCGACGCTATAAAAACCTTCCGGGCTTTTAAAATCCCCTTCACGGCGCTTCGGGCCAAGCCCTCCGGAGAAGTTACAGATAGAGAAGCTATTCACCAGACGGAATTCGTTGCCCATCTTGGCGTACAACTCCAGCTTGCGCTCTTCTTTGAATATCTGGATATAGACCGGTGAACCTAATAACTGCTGTGCAACCAAAGGGGCCTGGGGAGCCGGGGCTGGCTCACTGGCGCTGCACGCCGTGATCAGCGGCGTACAAAATAGCATCGCAAACAACAGCGCGATTTTGCTCATTCTTAATTATTCCTGCTTATTTATTTTTAGAACGCAGCCAGCGTGCCACTGACGGAGTTTGTGTATTTAACCCCGTCAGATTACCAGCGTGTTGTTTTTTAGCAATATGCGAAGTGTATAAAAAAACTACAATCCTCGGTAAAAGTGAAATGAACCCACGTTTTTAACGAGTAGTGTCAAGAGATAACAGGTGTTTAATTGCATTTCCTCGACTCAGGTCACTAGATAGCACGGAAAAATTCTGTCGAAAATGTTAATATCTTGCCCATGCTGCATCGTTATTAATCGGTAATCAGTACAGGGATATTGTGTGAAATAGCAACAATTCCGCCATCGTTGATAGCAATGTTTTAACATTCTGCAGTATTGGTTTAATCATTGGCCTGGGTGTCGGCGGTCAGTGTGAATATTCAAGTTGTGCATGAGGTCATCGTGTTCATCCGGAGGGGGCTAGGGCCACCTCATCATCCTGCATGCTTTGTGCCTACCTCTGGGTTGGTTAGGCGTGTGAAAATTCAAAACATCGTATAAATCCTATGATCAAAATAAAAAAAGGGTTAGATCTGCCAATCGCTGGGGCGCCTTCTCAGGTGATCCAGGATGGCCCAGCGGTCACACAAGTGGCGCTGCTCGGCCAGGAATATGTTGGTATGCGTCCCTCCATGTTGGTACAGGTTGGCGATCGTGTTAAGAAAGGCCAGGCGCTGTTTGAAGATAAGAAGATCCCTGGGGTTTTCTTCACGGCTCCGGCCAGCGGGCAGATCGCCGCTATCAATCGCGGCGAACGCCGCATGCTGCAATCGGTGGTGATTGACATCGAAAACGACGGCGAAGAGCAGGTGGAACTGGCCTATTATCAGCAGGCCGATTTGCCGATGCTGGAGCGCCAACAGGTTGAAAGCGATCTGATCGCCAGCGGCCTGTGGACCGCACTGCGTACTCGCCCATTTAGCAAAACTCCCCTTCCAGGTACCTCACCGCGCGCTATTTTCGTCAGCGCTATCGATACCCAGCCGCTGGCAGCGGATCCGTTGGTGATTATCAACGAGCAATTGGCGGCATTTAATGCCGGGCTGACGGTATTGGCACGCCTGACAGACGGCAAAGTACACGTCTGCCATGCAGCGGGTACGCGGTTGGATACGGCTGCTGGGGCGCAGATTGATTACAGCGAGTTTGCTGGCCCGCACCCTGCGGGGCTGGTGGGCACGCATATTCACTTCCTGGAGCCGGTCAGCCTGAAGAAAACCGTTTGGCATATCGGTTATCAGGATGTGATCGCCATCGGCACCCTGTTTACCACTGGCAAGCTGGATACCCAACGCGTGGTCGCCCTGGCGGGGCCACAGGTGGAACAGCCTGTGCTGCTGCGCACTCGTTTGGGGGCCAGCCTGGATCAACTGACTGCGGGCCGTCTGAAGGCCGGTGAAAACCGGGTGATTTCCGGCTCGGTGCTGAGTGGCTTCCATGCCAGCGGCCCGAGTGCCTGGCTTGGCCGTTTCCACAACCAGGTTTCGGTGTTGCTGGAAGGCCGGGAGAAAGAGCTGTTCGGCTGGATTGCTCCGGCATCGGACAAGTTCTCCATCACCCGCACCACGCTGGGCCATTTCCTCAAGCACAAGCTGTTCGCTTTCTCCACCACCACCAACGGCGGTGAGCGTTCGATGGTGCCGATCGGCAATTACGAGCGGGTGATGCCGCTGGATATTCTGCCGACCCATCTGCTGCGCGATCTGCTGGCGGGCGATACGGACAGTGCCCAGGCGCTGGGCTGTCTGGAGCTGGATGAAGAAGATCTGGCGTTGTGTACCTTCGTTTGCCCCGGCAAGTATGAATATGGCCCGGTGCTGCGCGAAGTGCTGACCAAGATTGAGCAGGAAGGATAACCGATGGGCCTGAAGAATTTTTTTGACAAGATTGAGCATCACTTCACGCCGGGCGGCAAGCTGGAAAAGTGGTACCCGCTGTTTGAAGCGACGGCGACGGTGTTCTACACCCCCGGCACGGTAACGCGCGGGGCTTCGCACGTACGTGATGCCATCGATCTGAAGCGCATGATGATCCTGGTGTGGCTGGCAGTATTCCCGGCCATGTTCTGGGGCATGTATAACGTGGGCCAGCAGACCATTCCTGCACTGCACCATCTGTACAGCGGCGAGCAGCTGCAACAGGTGCTGGCGGGGGACTGGCATTACTGGCTGGCACAAATGCTGGGGGCAACGCTCGGCGCCGATGCTGGCTGGATCAGCAAGATGGTGCTCGGTGCGACCTACTTCGTGCCGATATACGCCGTGGTATTCCTGGTGGGGGGCTTCTGGGAAGTGGTGTTTGCGATGGTACGCAAACATGAGATCAATGAAGGTTTCTTCGTCACCTCCATTCTGTTCGCCCTGATTGTGCCGCCGACCCTGCCGTTATGGCAGGCCGCGCTGGGCATCAGCTTTGGTGTGGTGGTCGCCAAGGAGATCTTCGGCGGTACTGGGCGTAACTTCCTCAACCCGGCGTTGGCGGGGCGTGCCTTCCTGTTCTTTGCCTATCCGGCGCAGATTTCTGGCGATCTGGTGTGGACCGCGGCAGACGGCTTCTCCGGTGCGACACCGTTGGCGCAATGGAGCGTCGGCGGAGTTCACAGCCTGACCAACGTCACCACCGGCCAGTCCATCAGTTGGATGGACGCGTTTATCGGTAACATCCCAGGTTCGATCGGGGAAGTCTCAACCCTGATGATCCTGCTGGGCGGGGCGATTATCCTGTTTGGCCGCGTCGCTTCCTGGCGCATCGTGGCTGGCGTGATGCTCGGCATGATCGCCACGGCGTATCTGTTCAATGCCATCGGCTCTACCACCAACCCGATGTTCGCCATGCCTTGGTACTGGCATCTGGTGTTGGGCGGCTTTGCCTTCGGTATGGTGTTTATGGCTACCGACCCGGTTTCCGCCTCGTTTACCAACAAAGGGAAGTGGTGGTACGGCATCCTGATCGGCGTGATGTGCGTGCTGATCCGGGTGGTCAACCCGGCCTATCCGGAAGGCATGATGCTGGCGATCCTGTTCGCCAACCTGTTCGCACCGCTGTTCGATTACCTGGTGGTGCAGGCTAACATCAAGCGGAGAAAAGCACGTGGCGAATGAATCTAAAAATGACAGCATTGGCAAAACGCTGCTGGTAGTGCTGCTGCTGTGTCTGGTGTGTTCTGTGGTGGTCGCGGGTTCTGCCGTTGGGTTGCAATCCAAACAGCAGGAACAGCGGTTGCTGGATAAGCAGCGCAACATCCTGGACGTAGCCGGTTTACTGCAACCGGGGATGACTGGCGAACAGGTGAAAGCCACCTTTAGCAAGCGCATCGAACCGCGTTTGCTGGATCTGGACAGCGGCGAGTTTGTGCCTGGCGATGCGGCCGCCTTCGATCTGGCCGCTGCACTACGCAGCGATGCCAAGAGCCGGGCGTTGACCGCCGAGGAAGATCTGGCCGGTATCCGCCGCCGCAGCAATCAGGCTGAAATCTACCTGGTGCGCGATGAAAGCGGCGCGGTGGACAAGATTGTGCTGCCGGTCTACGGCACGGGTCTATGGTCGATGATGTACGCTTTTGTCGCGTTGGATGCCGACGGCAATACGGTGCGCGGGCTGAGTTTCTATCAGCACGGCGAAACTCCGGGCTTGGGCGGCGAGATCCAGAACGCCAGCTGGCGCGCGCAGTGGATCGGCAAGCAGCTGTTTGATGACAACGGCAACCCGGCTATCCGCATTGTGAAGGGCGGAGCGCGGCAAGGGGATATCCACGGTGTGGATGGCCTGTCCGGCGCAACGCTGACCGCTAACGGCGTACAGCATACGTTTAATTTCTGGTTGGGCGAGTACGGCTTTGGCCCATTCCTGCAGAAAGTCCGTGAAGGAGCGCTGAAAAATGGCTGATTCCAAAGAGGTTAAACGGGTCCTGTTGGGGCCGCTGTTTGACAATAACCCGATCGCGCTGCAGGTGCTTGGCGTCTGTTCGGCGCTGGCGGTGACCACCAAGCTGGAAACGGCGGTGGTGATGACGATTGCGGTCACCCTGGTCACCGCATTTTCCAGCTTCTTTATTTCGCTGATCCGCCACCATATCCCCAACAGCGTGCGCATCATCGTGCAGATGACGATCATCGCTTCGCTGGTGATCGTGGTCGATCAGTTGCTGCGAGCCTATGCGTTTGAAATCTCTAAACAGCTTTCGGTGTTCGTCGGGCTGATCATCACTAACTGTATCGTGATGGGCCGCGCCGAGGCGTACGCCATGAAATCGCCGCCGATTGAGAGCTTTATGGACGGTATCGGCAACGGCCTGGGCTACGGCGTGATCCTGATCCTGGTGGGCTTCCTGCGCGAGCTGGTCGGCTCGGGTAAGCTGTTTGGCATGACGGTGCTGGAAACGGTGCAGAACGGTGGCTGGTATCAGCCTAACGGCCTGTTCCTGCTGGCGCCGAGTGCGTTCTTTATCATCGGCCTGCTGATTTGGGGGCTACGTGCTCTCAAGCCAGCGCAGATAGAAAAGGAGTAACCGCCGATGGCTCACTATATCAGCCTGTTTGTGCGTGCGGTGTTCGTTGAGAACATGGCGCTGGCGTTCTTCCTGGGGATGTGTACCTTCCTGGCGGTGTCGAAGAAGGTCTCGACCTCGTTTGGCTTGGGGATTGCCGTGACGCTGGTGCTGGGTATCTCGGTACCGGTCAACAACCTGGTCTATAACCTGATCCTGCGTGACGGGGCGCTGGTGGAAGGCGTCGATCTGAGCTTCCTCAACTTCATCACCTTTATCGGCGTGATTGCGGCGCTGGTGCAGATCCTGGAGATGATCCTCGATCGCTTCTTCCCGGCGCTTTACAACGCCCTTGGGATCTTCCTGCCGTTGATCACGGTGAACTGTGCCATCTTCGGCGGCGTGTCGTTCATGGTGCAGCGTGATTACAACTTTGTGGAATCCGTGGTGTATGGCTTCGGCTCCGGCACCGGCTGGATGTTGGCGATTGTTGCCATGGCGGGGATCCGTGAAAAACTGAAGTATGCCGATGTGCCAGCCGGGTTGCGTGGCCTGGGCATTACCTTTATTACCACCGGATTGATGGCATTGGGCTTTATGTCGTTCTCCGGCGTCCAGTTGTAAAGGCAGGAAGCATTTATGGAAATTATTTTAGGCGTGGTGATGTTTACCTGCATCGTGATGGTGCTGGCGTTACTGATCCTGTTTGCCAAATCCAAGTTGGTGAACACCGGTGACATCGCCGTTGAGGTTAACGGCGATCAAGACAAAAGTTTTACCGCCCCCGCGGGGGACAAGCTGCTGAATATGCTGTCCAGCCAGGGGATCTTTGTCTCCTCGGCCTGTGGCGGCGGCGGCTCCTGCGGGCAGTGCCGGGTGGTGATCAAAGAGGGCGGCGGCGATATTCTGCCAACCGAGCTTTCCCATATCAGCAAGCGTGAAGCCAAAGAGGGCTGCCGCCTGGCGTGCCAGGTGAACGTGAAGCAGAACCTGAAAATCGAGCTGCCGGAAGAGATCTTCGGCGTGAAGAAATGGGACTGCGAGGTGATCTCCAACGATAATAAAGCCACCTTTATCAAAGAGCTGAAGCTACGCATTCCGGACGGGGAAGATGTGCCTTTCCGCGCCGGGGGCTTTATCCAGATCGAGGCGCCCGAGCATGAAGTCAGCTATGCCGATTTCGACGTGCCGCAGGAATACCGTGGCGACTGGGATAAATTCAACCTGTTCCGCTACCGTTCGGTAGTCAAAGAGCCGACGGTGCGCGCCTATTCGATGGCCAACTATCCCGATGAGAAAGGCATCATCATGCTCAACGTGCGTATCGCTACGCCACCGCCGAGCAACCCGGACGTGCCGCCGGGCATTATGTCTTCCTATATCTGGTCGCTGAAGGCGGGGGATAAGGTGACCATCTCCGGGCCGTTTGGCGAGTTCTTTGCCAAAGACACCGACGCTGAGATGATCTTTATCGGCGGCGGGGCCGGGATGGCGCCGATGCGTTCACACATCTTCGATCAGTTGAAGCGCCTGAAGTCGAAGCGCAAAATCACTTTCTGGTACGGTGCGCGTTCCTTGCGTGAGATGTTCTACGAGGACGACTTCAACCACCTGCAGGAAGAGAATGAAAACTTCACCTGGCATGTGGCGCTCTCCGATCCGCAGCCAGAAGATAACTGGACGGGCTACACCGGCTTTATTCATAATGTCCTGCTGGAAAATTATCTGCGTAACCATCCAGCGCCGGAAGATTGTGAGTTCTATATGTGTGGGCCGCCGATGATGAACGCGGCGGTGATCAAGATGCTGAAAGATTTGGGCGTGGAAGATGAAAACATCATGCTCGATGACTTTGGCGGTTAAATGCGAGCAGCAGGCGGCGAAGGAATGAAGGCTTGGATGATGGTGGTGGCGCTGGCCACCGCAGTGTTACTGACCGGTTGTGAGCCGAAACAGGAAAACCTCAAGGGTAAAACCATGGGGACGTCGTACTCGATCAGCTATCTCCCTGGGGACGGAACACCTTCGCTGGCAACGCTGCAAGCGGAGATCGACAAACGGCTGGTGCAGGTCAACGATCAGATGTCGACCTATCAACCTGATTCTGAGCTGAGCCGCTTTAACGCCAGCCGGGAAGTGGACAAACCTTTCCCGGTTTCTGCTGCCACTACGGAAGTGGTGCTGGAAGCGCTGCGTATTAACCGTGTGACCGACGGCGCGCTGGACGTGACTGTCGGGCCGCTGGTGAACCTGTGGGGTTTTGGCCCGGAAGGGCGGCCGGATAAAGTGCCGAGCGCCACCGAGCTGGAACAGCGCCGTAACTGGACGGGGATCGACAAGCTGGCGGTAGAAGGCAATGCGCTGGTGAAGCGCATTCCTGAACTGTATGTCGACCTCTCTTCCATTGCCAAGGGCTACGGTGTTGATGAGATTGCCCATTACCTGCAATCGCAGCAGGTTAAAAACTACATGGTCGATATCGGTGGGGAAGTCCGCACCCGTGGCCATAATGGCGAGAAGAAGCCTTGGCGCATTGCCATCGAACGGCCAACCGCCGGGGGGGAGCAGCAGGCGCTATTGGTGATCGAGCCGGGTGAGATGGCGATGGCCACCTCCGGGGATTACCGAAACTACTTCGAGCAGGACGGAGTGCGCTATTCTCATACTATCGACCCGCTCACCGGTAAACCGATCCACCACAATTTAGTGTCGATCACGGTGATCAGCCCGCTGTGTATGACGGCGGACGGGCTTTCTACCGGGTTAAACGTGATGGGGCCGGAGCGGGGTATGGCGCTGGCCAACCTGCTGGGGATCCCGGTGTTTATGATCGTGAAAACCGCCAAGGGGTTTGAGGAGCGCTATTCCGACGCGTTCAAACCCTATCTGAAGAAAGGGTAGACGTTATGTTGACGATGTTCGCTGCATCCTTTGTGCTGTTTCTGCTGGTGGTTGGTGGGATGTCGCTGGGCTATGTGTTCAAGCGCAAAACCTTGCAGGGCAGCTGTGGTGGCATTACCGCGCTGGGGATGGAGAAAGTCTGCGACTGCCCGGAGCCTTGCGATGCGCGCAAAAAGCGCATGGCCAAGGAAGCGCTGCGCCGCGAGATGTTGGAAAAACACCGAATCCTCTAGCCGCTCGGGATTTCCTACACAGGGGCGCTGTTAGTCTACACTCTCCATATTGAGCTTTTAATAATTAGCTGTATACTTATACAGTGTTATTGGAGGCGCGATGCGTAAAATCATTCATGTCGATATGGACTGCTTCTTCGCAGCGGTAGAAATGCGCGACAACCCCAGCCTGCGCGATATCCCGCTGGCTATCGGTGCCAGCGCCGATCGGCGTGGTGTGATCAGCACCGCCAACTACCCGGCGCGCCGTTATGGCGTGCATAGCGCCATGCCGACCGCCACCGCGCTCAAGCTGTGCCCGCATTTGACGCTATTACCGGGCCGCATGGCGGCCTATAAAGAAGCCTCGCTGCATATCCGTGAAATCTTTGCCCGCTATACCTCGCTGATAGAACCGCTCTCTCTGGATGAAGCCTATCTGGACGTCACCAACAGCACCCAATGCAACGGTTCCGCTACCCTGATCGCCCAACAGATCCGTCAGGAAATTGCTGCTGAATTGAACCTGACCGCTTCGGCGGGCATTGCCCCGATCAAATTCCTCGCCAAGATAGCCTCCGAGTTGAACAAGCCAAACGGCCAATACGTCATCACACCGGCCCAGGTGCCCGCTTTCTTGCAGCAGTTGCCGCTGAGTAAAATCCCCGGCGTGGGCAAGGTCACCGCCAAACGGCTGGAAGAGGTGGGGCTAATCACCTGCGCCGATGTGCAGAACTATAATCTGGCCGACTTGTTAAAGCGCTTCGGCAAATTTGGCCGGGTGCTGTGGGAACGCTGCCAGGGTATCGATGAGCGTGAGGTATCTCCCGATCGTTTACGAAAATCGGTAGGGGTTGAGCGAACGTTGGTGGCCGATATTCATGAGTGGGAAGATTGCGAGGCGTTGATCGTTGAAAAGCTCTACCCAGAGCTGGAAATGCGGCTGCGCAAGGTCAAACCGGATCTGCATATCGCCCGCCAAGGGGTAAAGCTGAAGTTCCAGGACTTCCAGCAAACCACCCAGGAGCACGTTTGGCCGGTGCTCAATATTGAGGATTTGCTCAACGTTGCTCGCCAGGCATGGCAGGAGCGGAGGGAAGGGCGTGGTGTGCGCCTGGTTGGCCTACACGTAACGTTGCTCGATCCTCAGTTGGAGCGGCAGTTGGTACTGACGTGGTAATAGTAAAATCGGGTGTGTTTAAATGCACCACCGTAGGTACAATCGTTGCCTGTTCTTTGGGATTAAGACATTCAACGGGAAGAGTTAAAAATGGACGTGATTCAGCAAAAACCGGTCAAAAGATGGACATGGGCCGATTTACAAAGCAGCTATCGATTTTGGGGGCTGGTTGTTTATTTCACCGCGATTGTGACTAGCCAATATCTCTTTAATGCCTATTCGGCACTCTATATCCGGCAAACCGCAGACTTACCGATCTCGATGATTGGGGTCGCAGTGGGATTACAACAGGTTGGCATGCTGTTTGGAGCCTTGTTGGCCTGGATGGCCAGCCGGATGAAAAGCTATTATTTGCTGTATCTCTTTAGCGGGCTGTATTTGTTTGGCCTGTTTTTGTTCTGCTTTTATACCAGCAATCAGTTTTTGATGATGGCGGGAGAGGTCCTGATAGGAATGGGGCTAGGGGCTATCATGCTGATCGTTCCGGCCTTTATCGCAGGGGCCGTTGGCAGCGTAGAGGCATTTGTGCTGTCATTTGGCCTGATGGTGACGCTAAAAATGGTGTTTGGCTCAGCCATCATGGCGATATCCGGATGGCTTTTTGATATGGAGCGGTTATTTTCCAGCCCTGAGTACTTCTTTACCCTGCTATCGGCCCCCGTCATTATCGGGACACTGTTCCTGCTGCCGCTTAAGGCCTGTTTATTTAATGGCGAACCGCCAGTACGGCAAGCAATACCACAGCCGATTAAATACCGCGATCCTGCCGTGACTTTCCTGCTGTTTTTGGTGCCGTTTTACAATATTTACTGGCTGGTAAAAATCCACGGGGAGATCAGAAATTACACCCAATCCGCGGCTCTGCTAACGCCCAGAGGGGCTGGATGGTCGGCTTTTGTTACCGCCTTTGTCACGCCGGCGATATTTTCCACGCTTAACGACAATCTACGCGCCATCATTGAAAGTCATGGGCAAACCGCAAGGTATAAAACCTGGCTGATTATCCTGTTTGCTTTCCTGCTACCCCCTGTTAGTGCGGCGTTGATACAGTCGCAGATGAATGAGATCAATGGCAATCTGGCTAACAGAGAAACGCAATCCTAAAACCGAAACGCAATGCTGATAAGTAGGGGCGTGCCGCGCCCCAGGATATTAGGCCGGTAGATTTTACCAACAGTTTCAGGGCCCAGAGTTGAACTGGGCCCAACATCATTACCCGCGCTCAGGGATCGCTTTCAGCAGGGCGGTCAGCAGCGTCCAGTATTGACCAACGCTGGCGATGTGCACTTGCTCATCCGGCGAGTGTGGCCCGGTGATGGTCGGCCCAATCGACACCATATCCATCTCTGGGTAAGGCTTCTTGAATAAACCACACTCCAGCCCGGCGTGGATCACCATGATGTTCGGCGTCTTGTTGAACAGCTTCTGGTAGGTTTCACGCACCAGTTGCATCACCGGCGAGTTAGCATCTGGCTGCCAGCCTGGGTAGCCGCCTTTCGGTGCCACTTTGGCGTTGGCCAGTTGGCCCACGGCGGTCAGCATATCCACCACATAGTCTTTACCGCTGTCGATCAGGGAGCGGATCAGGCAAATGATCTCGGCTTCATGCTCGCTGGTGGTCACCACGCCGACGTTCAGCGAAGTTTCTACCACGCCTTTCACTTCGTCGCTCATGCGGATCACACCGTTAGGCGTACCGTTGAGCAGTGCCACAAAGCGGCTCTGGCTGTCTGCGGTTAACGCTTGCAATGCGGTGGTGGCTGGTTCAAGAAGAACGGTAATGTTCTTCTCTTTGGCAGACAGTTCGTTTTGCAGCGTAGCCAGGAACTGCTGGCTCAGGGTTTTCAGCGCATCGGCTTTGGCGGCCGGAACGGCAACTACGGCAGAAGCTTCACGTGGGATGGCATTACGCAAAGTACCGCCGTTCAGCTCCAGCAGGCGCAGGTTCAGCTCTGGCGTGTGGGCAAACAGGAAACGAGCCAGCAGCTTGTTGGCGTTGCCCAGGCCGTGATGGATATCGGCACCGGAGTGGCCGCCTTTCAACCCTTTCAGGGTCAGCTTCAGCGTTTGGTAACCGGCTGGCAGTGCTTCACGTTGCAGCGGCAGGGT
This sequence comes from Serratia sp. T13T92, assembly GCF_047530105.1. Taxonomy (NCBI): domain Bacteria; kingdom Pseudomonadati; phylum Pseudomonadota; class Gammaproteobacteria; order Enterobacterales; family Yersiniaceae; genus Serratia; species Serratia sp. T13T92. The sequence continues at coordinate 65,305 of NZ_JBLJAK010000022.1, forward strand.
GGTGATGAAATCGATCCCCCCGGCGCAGCCCATGTAGATTTCGCCTTCCTCTTCGGAGTCGGTGTTGATCAGGATGTCGGCTTGTAACCAGTTTGGCTGCAGGCCAAAGGCACCGTCCATACCGGCTTCTTCCGTCATGGTCAACAGGACTTCCAGTGGGCCATGCTCTACGCTGTCATCGGCCAGCACCGCCAGCGCAGAGGCCATACCGATACCGTTATCGGCACCCAGCGTAGTACCGCGTGCCTTGATCCATTCGCCGTCGATATAAGGCTGGATCGGGTCTTTGGTGAAATCGTGAACCGTATCGTTGTTCTTCTGTGGCACCATATCCAGGTGCGCTTGCAGCGCCACCGGCTTGCGGTTTTCCATGCCTTTGGTGGCAGGTTTACGCAGCAGAATATTGCCGACCTGATCGCGCTCGGCATGCAGGTTCTTTTCTTTGGCCCAGTCGAGGATGTGCTGCGCTAGCGCTTCTTCATGGTAAGAAGGGTGCGGGATTGAGCAGATCTTGGCAAAAATATCCCACAGCGGCTGTGGCGAAAGTTGAGACAATTCAGACACTATAAGTCTCCTGTGACAGCATTTTCAGCAGGGAGTGAATGCTGTGCGGTTAGGGTGAGTGGCTATCTGTGCTTCAGGCACGTGAGCCTGAGAATATCATTTTATTTGCGGCTGTGCGCGCCCCGTATAACGCTGTTTATCGGCTTGGGCTCCCCGTTTTACGGGCGGTTGCGCAGATAAGCCACGCGGCTCGCCACAAAGATATTCACAGGAAAAACGCATCAACTCCTCGGTTCAACTGGTATTCGTGGCGCGCAGTCTCTATAATCTCGCGCAACCTTTTTTCCCCCTGAACTACTGAGTAAGCCACATCTATTGCTGGCTGGGACACCATTCTATGAGCGAAAAATACGTTGTTACCTGGGATATGTTGCAAATGCAAGCGCGCAAACTGGCTCACCGCCTGCTGCCTGCCGATCAATGGAAAGGCATCATTGCCGTAAGCCGTGGCGGCCTGGTGCCTGCTTCGCTGCTGGCTCGTGAGCTGAGCATCCGTTATGTGGATACCGTCTGCATCTCCAGCTATGACCATGACAACCAACGCGAAATGAAGGTGCTCAAGCGCGCCGAGGGCGATGGTGAAGGCTTTATCGTTGTTGACGATTTAGTGGATACCGGCGGCACCGCCAAAGCGATCCGCGACATGTACCCGAAAGCCCATTTCGTGACCATCTTCGCCAAGCCTGCTGGCCGCCCGCTGGTTGACGATTACGTGGTTGATATCCCGCAGGACACCTGGATCGAGCAGCCTTGGGATATGGCGGTGACCTTCGTACCACCGATCGGCGGCCGTTAATCAGCCCCTGCTTCAAACGCCCGGCAATACCGGGCGTTGTTGTTTATACGGTGGTTTCGTCAAATTCGGTAAATTCCCCGCCTTCTACCCCCAGAGTTAGGTACACTAACACCTAGATATCCCGGCTATTCAAGCCTTGATGTAAGTCTCAGGAGGCTGTTGTTACCATGGCACAGGCCAACCTTTCCGAAGTACTGTTCAAACCTTCCTTTAAACATGTCGAAACCTCGACGTTAGTCACCCGTGCCCATCATGCGGTAGGTGCTGATATGCACTCTGCGTTGGAGGGGGACACCGACGGCAACTGGTATCGCATGCTCAATCATCTGCTGTGGACCTGGCGCGGCACCGATCCGTTGGAAATCAGCGAAGTGTTGGCGCGCATTGCGGCCTCCAACGCAGAGCATAGCGACGATCACCTGCTGGATACCGTGATCGGTTACCGAAACGGCAACTGGATCTACGAGTGGGTACGCCAGGGGATGCTGTGGCAGCAGCGGGCATTGGAGCAACAAGATCCGCTGGTCGGCGGGCAGTATTGGCTGAATGCCGCCAATCTCTACAGTATTGCCGGTTACCCGCATCTGAAAGGGGATGAGCTTGCCGAACAGGCAGAGGTGCTCTCCAATCGCGCCTATGAAGAGGCCGCACTGCTGTTGCCATACCAGCTCAAAGAGCTGGAGTTCGCCATTGAGGGGGGCAGCTCCATCACCGGCTTCCTGCATATGCCAGATAACGGCCAGGCACCGTACCCAACGGTAATGATGTGCGGCAGCCTGGATACTTTGCAGACCGATTACCACCGCCTGTTCCGTGATTATCTGGCGCCGCACGGTATAGCAATGCTGACCATCGATATGCCGTCTATCGGTTCATCCTATAAGTGGAAGTTGACGCAAGACTCCAGCTTCCTGCACCAGCAGGTGTTGGCTCAACTGCCTTCCGTACCTTGGGTTGACCATACGCGTGTCAGCGCCTTCGGCTTCCGCTTTGGTGCCAACGTGGCGGTGCGTCTGGCTTATCTGGAGTCGCAGCGTTTGCGCGGTGTAGCCTGCGTAGGGCCGGTGGTGCATAGCCTGCTGTGTGAGTTGAAATGCCAGGACCACGTGCCGGATATGTATATGGACGTGCTTGCCAGCCGCATGGGCATGGCCAACGCCTCTGACAGCGTGTTGAAAACCGAGCTGAACCGCTACTCCCTGAAAACCCAGGGGTTGTTGGGCCGCCGTTGCCCAACGCCGATGCTGGCCGCCTATTGGGATGACGATCCGCTTAGTCCAAAAGAAGAGTCGCAGCTGATCGCGTCTTCTTCACTGAGCGGCAAACTGATCGCCATCCCGCGTACGCCGGTTTATCAGAGTTTCCATCAATCCTTACTGCAAATTTGTGATTGGCTAAGAGATAAAATGCGCTAACCAGTTGCTAATTTTTAACAGTTTGTTAAAAAGGGGGGACTACATTGTGGAGGTTGAAAAATGACGCTACCGAGTGGCCACCCTAAAAGCCGACTAATGAAACGCTTTGCCAGCCTGGGCCCTTACCTGCGCGAAGGGCAATGTGAGAACGACCGCTTTTTCTTTGACTGCCTGGCGGTCTGCGTCAACGTCAAGCCAGCGCCGGAAAAACGTGAGTTCTGGGGCTGGTGGATCGAACTGCAGGCCGATAATTCCCGTTTCACCTATAGCTACCACTTTGGTCTGTTTGACAAGGAAGGGCGTTGGAACGAAGAAAAGATTAAAGATGCTGAAGTGAAAGAGAAGCTGGAAACCACGCTGCGCGTGTTCCATCGTCGGCTGGGTGAACTGCTGGCCACCATGGAGCTGAAGCTGGAACCCGCCGATGATTTCATCGAGCAGCCGATAAAACTCTCCGCCTAAATCAATTCCCCCGCATATTTACGCCGAAATCGCGTTGTGCCTGTTGGCATAACGCGTCTCTCCTGTTACAACGTCATTTGCATTCCTTTTAACTCCAACGGCAGAACTATTATGAACGGCAGCCAGACATTGGTTGTGAAATTGGGCACCAGCGTGTTGACCGGCGGTTCGCTGCGTCTGAACCGTGCCCATATTGTCGAACTGGTGCGCCAATGCGCCCAGCAACATGCAGCGGGCCACCGCATCGTTATTGTGACCTCAGGGGCGATTGCTGCCGGGCGTGAACACCTGGGCTACCCCGAGCTGCCCGCCACCATCGCTTCCAAGCAGTTGCTGGCGGCGGTGGGGCAAAGCCGGCTGATCCAGCTGTGGGAACAACTGTTCTCGATCTATGGCATTCATATCGGGCAGATGCTGCTGACCCGTGCCGATCTGGAAGACCGAGAGCGCTTCCTCAATGCGCGCGACACCATGACCGCGCTGCTGGATAACCGTATCGTTCCGGTGATTAATGAGAACGATGCGGTCGCCACCGCAGAAATCAAAGTTGGTGACAACGATAACCTGTCTGCACTGGCTGCCATTTTGGCCGGGGCCGATAAACTGCTGCTGCTGACCGATCAGCAGGGCTTATATACCGCTGACCCGCGTAATAACCCGCAAGCCGAGTTGATCCGTGAAGTACATGGCGTCGACGATGCGCTGCGAGCGATTGCGGGCGACAGCGTTTCCGGTTTGGGCACCGGCGGAATGGGCACCAAACTACAGGCGGCCGATGTGGCCTGCCGCGCGGGCATTGATGTGATTATCGCAGCCGGTAGCAAGCCAGGCGTGGTCGCCGATGTGATTGAAGGTAATCCGGTGGGTACCCGCTTCCATGCGTTGGAAACCCCGTTGGAGAACCGCAAGCGCTGGATCTTCGGTGCACCGCCTGCGGGGGAGATCACCGTTGACGATGGGGCGGTAGAAGCGATGATGGCCCGTGGCAGTTCACTGCTGCCGAAGGGCATCCGCGATGTTAAAGGTGATTTCTCACGTGGTGAGGTGATCCGCATCCGCAATTTGGCGGGGCGCGATCTGGCTCATGGCGTCAGCCGTTATAACAGCGATGCCATGCGCATGATCGCCGGGCATCACTCGCAGCAAATCAGCGAGATCCTGGGCTATGAATATGGCCCGGTGGCCGTGCATCGCGACGATATGATCGTAAGTTAAGGAGTGAACATGCTCGAGCAGATGGGGAAAGCCGCCAAACAGGCTTCCTGGCAGTTGGCGGTACTGAGCACGGCGAAAAAGAACCAGGTATTGGCGGTGATGGCCGACATGCTGGAAGCCCGCAGCGAAGAGATTCTACAGGCGAATGAGCAGGATATGGCGCAGGCGCGTGCCACCGGGATGAGTGAAGCCCTGTTGGATCGCCTGCTGCTAACTCCGGCGCGTCTGGCGGCGATCGCCAATGACGTACGCCAGGTCTGCCGTCTCAGCGATCCGGTTGGCCACGTGCTGGACGGCAATCTGCTGGACAGCGGCTTGAAGCTGGAGCGCCGCCGTGTGCCGCTCGGGGTGATTGGGGTGATCTATGAAGCGCGCCCCAACGTCACTATCGACGTCGCCAGCCTGTGCCTGAAAACCGGTAATGCGGTGATCTTGCGTGGCGGTAAAGAGACCCACCACACCAATCAGGCGACGGTGAAAGTGATCCAGCAGGCGCTGGAACAGTGCGGCCTGCCAGCGGCGGCGGTGCAGGCGATCGAAAGCCCGGATCGTGAGTTGGTGAATGAACTGCTGCGAATGGATCGCTATGTAGACATGCTGATCCCGCGTGGTGGTGCTGGGCTGCATAAGCTGTGCCGCGAACAATCGACCATTCCGGTGATCAACGGCGGTATCGGCGTGTGCCATATCTATGTAGACGACAGTGTAGACTATGACAAGGCGCTGACGGTCATCGAAAACGCCAAGATACAGCGGCCAAGCGCCTGTAACTCGGTCGAAACCCTGCTGGTTAACCGGACTATCGCTAACAGCTTCCTGCCTGCATTGAGCGCGCGTATGGCCGCCGTTGGGGTGACGTTGCACGCCAGCGATAACGCCATGCCGTTGTTGCAGGAAGGACCAGCGAAGGTGGTTGCGGTTGCTGCGGAAGATTACGACGATGAGTGGCTATCGTTGGATTTGAACGTGACGCTGGTGGACGATATCGATCAGGCCATCGATCATATTCGCACCCACGGCACCAGCCATTCCGATGCCATTCTGACGCGCTCGCTGAGCAACGCCGAGTATTTTGTCCGCGCGGTGGATTCTTCTGCGGTATACGTCAATGCCAGCACCCGCTTTACCGACGGTGGCCAGTTTGGTTTGGGCGCGGAAGTCGCGGTCAGCACCCAGAAGCTGCATGCTCGCGGCCCGATGGGGCTGGACGCGCTGACCACCTATAAGTGGATTGGCTACGGCGACGATTTGGTGCGTAGCTAGGTTTTCCGCTAGCCAGATTTGAACGATGTTTAAGGGCGCAGTGTGTAGATACTGCGCCCTTGTTGTTTCTGGCTATTTTCTCATTTGCGGCCTTTGATCATCGAGCCATCAAAGCAAACACCCCCCAGCCAAGGTATTCACGCGTGTACATCACGTGGCGTTTAGGCTCTGTCGTTAACTGCGTCCGGACTTGCTCCGCCATATCATCGTCGGGGTTTGCCTCTAACCACCGGCGCATCGTCAGCCACATGGCCGCGACGTACCTGTCCCAACCTTCCTGATCTGCCAACACCATTTCCACAACGTCGTAGCCGAGTGTGTCGAAGGAGGTGACAAGATCTGCCAGGGGGAGAAAGTCGGCGAGGGCAGTGGCACCGCACTCTTTGGCGATCTCTTCCGTCGGCGGTAACAGACGCCAGTAAGGTTCACCGATCAGCAGGAGCCCGCCAGGCTTGAGGCTTTTTGTCAGCAGCTCAATTGTCCCGGCGACGCCTCCAGCAATCCAGGTGGCACCGACGCAGGCCGCCACATCACATTTTTCATCAGCTACGTAACCGGCAGCGTCGTTATGGATAAAGTCGACGCGTTCGGCGACACCGAGCTCCTCTGCTCGCAGTTTGGCCTGTTGAGTAAATAACGGACTCATGTCGATACCAGTACCGATGATGTTGTAATCGCGTGCCCAGGTGCAGAGCATCTCCCCCGAACCGCTGCCGAGATCGAGCACTCGCGTGCCCGGTTCCATACGTAACACTGCGCCGAGAGTGGCGTACTTCTCGGGCGTGAACGGGTTATGAATGCGGTGAGCACTTTCGCAGATAGTGAAAATACGTGGGATATCCAATGCAGAATTCCTTTCATTGATTTGTGCCGTTTCAGAGGTTGCTGTCATCGCTTTTTCTGCCAGCAGGGCAATCAGCTTTCCATCGAACGTTTCGCTGGCTGGCCATGCTGTACTATCCGGCCCGGGGATCACGGTGAAGCCACTATCACCGATCAGGCGGAGATATTCTTCATCGTGCCAGGCCGTCATTTGGTTACCAAAACGAGTGGCGTCACCATTCTCTTCTATGGCCCAGAACAACGTTGAGCTGGTCTGCGCTGTTTCATCCCAGGCGTGTTCCGTCAACAGCAAGTGAGGTCTGGCGAGAAACAGCCCTTGCGGACAGCGTTGCCAGCTCGGTGCAGCCATGCCCTGACGCTTTACTTCATCAAAGGTATGTACTTCTGCCAGCAGCTTGCCTCCTGGAGCTAACCACTGCGCACAACGGCTAAGTAAGGTGCGGGCGTCCACCGCGCTGAAGACATTCAGTTCACCAAAGGTCATCATGATGAAATCGAACCGGTTCTCCGGGGAGTACACCCGTACATCTTGTTGCAGGTACTCAATGTCTAATCCTGCCGCCTCTGCCTGCTGACGGGCATAGGTGATAGATGCCGGAGAGAAATCCACGCCGGTACAGCGAAAGCCGCGCTTTGTAAGCATATGAGTGTAAAAGCCGGGGCCGCAGCCGAGATCGAGAATGCGTGCGCCTGCTGGGAGCTGGCTGGCGATCCATGCCACCTGCCGCTCAATGACCGGTAGCTTCCGGCTGGCCCAGTTGTGCTCCTGTGACAAGTGGTTCTCCAACATGCGCTGGCTAAACGCTGGATCGTCCCAGGGGATTTTGCTTTCATCTGGCGACAGTTTTATGGGGTGGGAGCCAGAAATAATCGTGTTGATGTCCATCACACTCTCCTTAGCGATTGTCCAACTGGGCGCGAACGTTGTTCAGCCCGCTGGTATTGATGCGGTACGGCTGGCCATTGACGGACTTGATCAGCTTTTTGGTTTTGAGTTTTTTGAACACGGAGAGCGTGCAGTCGCTGAGCAGCAGCCCTTCACGGCTGTAGCATTCAACGGAAGTGACGCGGCCGGATGTATCGCGGACGTGCGCAATACGTCCACCTTTGGCGAGAACGTGTAAGGTACGTTGTTCCTGACGGGATAAATTCATGCTGAAAAACCTGTTAATCATCATGTGCAAAACGTGCAAACACACAGCGGTGTCCGCATTCGATTTCGGCGCATTGATAATCAGTCCGGCCTGAAAAGGTCGGGAAGCTGACTATCGGATGATTACATTCTCCAGCATCAAAGCCTCGGTATGAGTTGAAAGGGTTTTACGGCGGGAATAATAACACACATTGTTTGTATGGGAATAAGCTGGCACTGAAAAGTGTGATCCTTGCTACATCAGCGTTAATGTTGTCGCGCGGGCAGTGAAGGCGATCCAGCATACTGAATCGCATAGACTCGAACGATTAGCTTAGGTCATGCAAGGCTTTATCCACCGGTGGAGTCAGCGTGATATTCAGGAAGTCCACCGATAACCCACGACGTTCAGGCGTGCAGCACATCACACCGATTTTCGCTGCGCCTTGCGGAAAGTAACATAAGCGTAGCAGCGGCCAGTGATGACCCTCCATTGAGTACTGTAATCGCAGGCTGTTGCCTTTGCGGGTCAAGCGAAGCCAGAACTCACGTGGATCCCCCGCAAAGGTGCCGGTTGCCCAGTCTGAGTTCTCCAGCGTCAGCACGCTGCCTATTGCGGGTGCGCCGTCGTTAAACTCAATACCGGCTTTAAGCCAGTGCTGGTCATCGGTCATGAACATGATCCCGGCCTGGTCATACAGCGTGGTGAAGTCCGCACAGACCTTTACCTGAAAAGTGAAGTCTTCAATGACGTCGGTGGCGAAGATGTGCCCTGAAAAACGCTCAAACCCGTACCAGGTTTTTTGCCAGAAGTCGGTTTTGTCATTTGTGACAACGCTTAACTTGCCGTTATCGCACTGCCATTGTTTGGGTTCATTAATCCAGTAAAAGGAATCAAGCATCAGGCCTCCCAGGGGCAAGAAATACACGTTTGTCTGCCGGAAATCAGTTTACGCCTTTGTCGATACAATGACTCCCCCAAAGCCCATCGTCTTTCAGCGTTATGATGCGCCAGATCAGCGTCAAAAATTGGACTATCGCTATGATTATCGCCCGTTGGTTAACCGAAGCGGCTTTTTTAACCAACACATATATTCTGAAGCAATATTGTTATATTTCAGGTGGATAATAATGAAAATTGCAAACCAAAAAATTATTGATGAGAAAAAATACCAGCTGGAATTTTATGATGGGTTTGATCGCGGTTATCTCGATGAGTCACATTGGCTTCCCTACTATCTACCGCAGTGGAGTAGCCGGGAGTTATCCTCACCCAGATTCGAGTTCTCTGAAAACGGGTTTTCACTTAATATCGAGCAAGATCAAAAACCTTGGTGCCCGGAGTTTAATGGAGAAGTGAGAGTGTCTTCTTTGCAAACCGGTGTTTACTCTGGCCCGGTGGGGTCATTACTTGGCCAGCATCGCTTTTCGCCAGACTGCCGGGTACGACAAGCACAGGTGGCTGAGAAAAAATATCTGCCAAAGTATGGCTATTTCGAACTGCGAGCCAAATGCCCTATTGCAGCAAGCAATGTCGCGGCGCTCTGGATGATCGGTTACGAAGATCTCCCCGAACGGTCTGCGGAGATTTGCCTCTTCGAGCTTAAGGGTAAGAATATCCGTGACGGCTACTCTCTGATTGGTTATGGGGTTCATCCCTTTGGCGATACCCGCATTAGGGAAGAATTCTATGAGGAGCCTGTTGAGATTGACGTCACTCTATTCAACACTTACGCCATTGCATGGACGGAAAACAAGATTGATTTCTTTATCAATGATCGAAAAGTGAGAACCATCAATCAATCACCTGATTATGAAATGCAGCTGATGTTAAATCTTTATGATCTTGAAAATAGCAACGCTGAAAATATGCGTTTCTTTATCGACTATGTTGCCGGGTTCCGCAGTAACGACTTTTGAAGCCAAGCACCATCGCCCTGTCCTCAGGGCGTGGTTTGCCATTGTCGACACCAGCGCTGCAACAAGGTCCGCTCTTGCTGTCCATTCAGCCACACGGGATCAATGATCAAGATAGAGATAGTGCATCCAGCTTGTCATGCGTAACAGCACCTTACGCATCACGGAAACATGGGTAAAGTGGTCGGAATACACCGCCACCTGGGCAAATATGCCATCTGGCAAAGCATCAACATCCGCATTCGGCTCTAACTCAATCACCGCCAGCACGCCATCGGAGCCCGGTATCATGCTCAATGATTGCAGGGTTCCCTGCGCCTGGTACGTCCCGCTGGGAACGACGGGAAGTATGCTGGTCAGTCTCCCCTGAAATACCTGGCCAGGTAGCGCATTGAAGACGATCTCGGCTTGATCGCCCGATTTCAGGCGTAACAGTGAATTTTGTCTGAACTGCGCGACGATTTGCCGTTTTTGTTGCGGGATAAACACCATTACCGGGCGCAGTGGCAACGCCGCCGCGTAAGTTCCTGGGCGGATAAGCACTTGGGTTACATAGCCATTACTGGGGGCGCGAACCACGGTCTGGTCGAGATTGTATTTGGCTTCCGTTAACTGGGCCCGGAGGCTGACAATCTGCGACTGTTCTCCGTTGACGACGCTGTTTAACTGGCTTTTAATCTGTGCCTGTTCAGCCAATGAACTTTTCACCAGCGCATCCTGTGCCAGAAAATTTTGTCTGGCGTTATCAATATCGCTTTCGGAGAACGGGTTTACCTTGGCCCGACTCCCTCTAAGATAGCGCTGGTAGTCTTTATATAAACGATCGCGTTCGGCAATTACCCCCGAGGTATGGGCGACGGCTTCATCTAATTGTCCCTGAAGCACCTGGATGCTATGGATTGCCGTCATTAAATCGGCCTGTAATCTATCGACACGCGCCTGGTATCGGGTGGGCTCTATTTTAAAAAGTACGTCACCTTTTTTTATAAAGGTATTCTGCTTATCAGTAACCTCACTGACAATGCCAGTCACCTGCGGTGTGATGGGAATGGAAACCACGGCCTTTTGCGCTTGAAAAGTATAGGGGTGGTTATAATTCATTAATAAAATCAGAGCGCCCACTAAAACAACGCCCCCCAATGCTGCGGTAGGAACCGTCCATTTGTTGACCGGAATTTTAAATATTTTGAATATGCCATAGGCCAACGCGACATAAGTAAGAATAATGAGCAAGTCCATGGAGTTACTCCGCAGAAGGTGTTTTGGTTTCGCTGATGCTTTGTTCCAGCTCGGTTATTCTTTGCTCTAAACGGGCAAATGGATCTTGCTGGCCTTGCATGCCCCAACCGCGCTCTGGGCGATACAACGTTGCCCATATCCATAAAAAAGGCCATATCACATGCAGAGTAAACAAGCTGACCCAACCTGCGACATGGATCGCGTCCGCATGCGGATGATTGCGTGCTTTTGCAATCAGATAAGGAATGTCATGGAGAATAATGATCCCGTAAAAAATGACGAGGAAGACAACAATGAGTACGCCTAACGCAAAGTAATTTAGGAACATGGTGGCCTCGGCTAAGTAAACTAACCCGACGGATGAGGTAAGAGCGCTATGGGTTGCGCCACCTTGTCTGTTAGGCGTGTATTAGTGGGTTATCATTGACTGTAGTCGATAATGATTTATGAATATTGATATTTTTCATCTACTTTGGCAGTGCCCACCGAAAATGACATGTCGGTAGATAAAACACCTACGGCAACGCTAAAAGGATGTTTTTTCATATATCTTCTCGGTGGGGAGAGGTCAGTTCATAAAATATAGCACCATCCAAAAAATCTGGCGGAATGAGAACATTTTTGTTGGCGAGTTATCAGCAACCTTTGTCGGTAACGGGGCTAAAATGGTAGTGTCTATGAACTAATTTCATAAGTTCTGTCCGAACTGGCAAGGTTTACGTCAACCAAGGAAATACGCATGCTGAAAGAAAACTTCAATGAGCTACAGGTTTTTCTCGTCGTGGCGAGGGAGCGAAGTTTTACCAAAGCGGCGGGTAAACTGGGTGTTTCACAGTCTGCACTCAGCCACGCTATAAAGGCGCTGGAGGAGCGTTTAAACCTGCGTCTGCTAACTAGAACCACTCGCAGCGTTGCCCCCACGGAGGCGGGTGAGCGGATCATTGCCTGTCTCGAACCTCGTATTGCAGACCTTGAACAGGAGTTGGAAGCCCTCGTTCAACTGAATGGTTCCGCTTCCGGTAATATCCGGCTTTCGGCGGGCGAACATGCGGTGCGCAGCCTGCTATGGCCAAAGCTAAAGCCGTTTCTACGGCAATACCCGGAAATCAACGTTGAGCTGGTGGTGGATAACGGCTTTGTCGATATTGTCGAGGGGCGTTTCGATGCCGGAGTACGCCTTGGCGAAAGCGTCGATAAGGACATGGTTGCCGTGAAGATCGGCCCGGATATGCGTATGGTGGTGGTTGGCGCGCCAGCGTATTTCGCCACCAACAGCATTCCGCAGACACCACATGAACTGCAGGATCATCGGTGCATTAATATGCGTTTACCTACCGCAGGCGGTTTATATCACTGGGAGTTTGAGAAAGCAGGTAAGCCGCTGCGCGTCAGGGTTGGGGGCCAACTGACGCTGAATCTGTTGTCGGAAAGAATAGACGCGGTGCTGTCAGGATTTGGCCTTGCCTGCGTGCCAGAGGATATGGTCCAGGGCTTGGTCAAATCCGGAGAACTTATTCAGGTGCTGCAAGAGTGGTGCCCCTCTTTCCCGGGTTACTACCTCTATTACCCAAGTAGAAAGCAGCATCCTCCCGCGTTTGCTCTTTTGATTGATGCGTTGCGTTATGGTGATTGAATGGCCTGCGGGAAACCGCAAGCCAGAGTAAACCTTAACGACCCACGCGAGCCTGTAAGGCGGCCGGATAACGTTCACCAACGATTTTCACCTTCTCCAGCGCTTGAGTTATCTTGTGCAAATCATTTTGGGAAAGAATGAGATCGGCGGCCCCCAGATTCTCTTCCAGCCGATGCAGTTTGGTCGTACCTGGGATGGGCACAATCCACGGTTTTTGTGCCAGCAGCCAGGCTAGGGCAATTTGCGCTGACGTCACGCCTTTCTCTGCGGCAAGCATTGCCAGCAGGCTGACCAACTGCTCATTCGCTTCCAGCGCCTCTGCGGCAAAACGCGGCACCTTGCTGCGGAAATCATCTTCACCGAAGGTCTTGCCGGTCTTGATGGCTCCGGTCAAAAAGCCTTTGCCCAATGGGCTGAATGGCACAAACCCAATGCCTAACTCTTCCAGCAACGGCAGTATTTCCTGCTCAGGTTGGCGCCACCACATTGAGTATTCACTCTGTAGGGCGGTAACCGGCTGTACCGCATGAGCGCGGCGAATGGTTTGTACGCCAGCCTCTGACAGGCCGAAGTGTTTGACCTTGCCTTCAGCAATCAGATCTTTCACGGTGCCCGCAACGTCTTCAATGGGCACATCGGGATCGACGCGGTGTTGATACAGTAGATCGATCACGTCGGTTTTAAGCCTACGCAATGAGCCTTCCACCGCCTGGCGGATATGCTCCGGGCGACTGTTTAAAATCTGCTGTTTGTTGTCATCACCAAAGGTAAAGCCAAATTTAGTGGCGATCACGACCCGATTGCGCAAGGGTTTTAAGGCTTCGCCGACCACTTCTTCATTCAGATACGGGCCATAGACTTCGGCGGTATCGAAAAAGGTCACGCCATGCTCAACGGCTGCGCGGATCAGTTCAACGGCCTGACGCGTATCCGTTGCCGGGCCATAGCCGAAGCTCAACCCCATACAGCCTAGGCCAAGTGCTGATACTTCCAGCCCGGACTTACCGAGATAACGTGTTTGCATTCGGGAGTTCCTCCAATTTTATGTCGTTAAACGTCGAGTTTGCGCCCGGTGAGCCATTCCACCATCGCCGGGCCGGCGCGATGTGCGCTCGTTCTTTGCGTCATTTAGAAGACACTAAAGCCCACCAGGGGGCATGCAATACCGTTGTTCAGTTCTATTGTTTGCATGCACTACCCTTCACTGTGGTATGTGAAAAGCATAACGCAGAGTGATTTATTCGATTAGAGGGTGTAATTTGCTAAGGTTAATTAGCTGGGCTCATTAATGAATGAGCCCAGCCGGTACCTAGGCGTTAAGCAGAATAATGACGAGGTGCAAAGGGCGGTTAATCATAGTAAAGCGTGTAGTGAAGCAAGCGGCTAAATGTGCCTGAATTAATCTGCCCCGTTTTAGCAATGTAAGCCGAGAAAAGCAGCGTATTATCGCCTTTCTTTATTTTTTGGCCGATGTTTTTTCGGCCAAAATACAGTGGGCTGCCATCACTATCCAGCAGGCCTAACGCGATACCACTCACGCCATCAACCGGGATCAGGCTGCCAGATGCGCCGGTCCCTGTTCTGTCGAACGCAATCTTGACGTTCTTATTTTCTGTATCGCAGCCGTATAAATTGATGAGGAAGGGCACCGGTGTGGATTTCCCTTTGGCATCTAGCTCGGCGCTGGATATTTCGCCCATGTTGATCGTTTGATCATCGTCACCGACCACGATATTGCAGGTGGCGACGGTGATCCTCCCCACAAACTGAGTGCTACTGCTCGCCGTAATTTCCGCATGAGCCGTGGTTGCCAACAGCGTTGCGGCTAAAAAAAGTAAACATTTACTGTTCATTATTGCTTTCCTTACCCATAACATTCACGGCATGGCAACTTCGAAGGTCAGCACCTGGCTGTATTCACCATCCTTGATTTTTTTTAGATCCTTGGTGGTGGCGGATATTTCAGCCCGCATCCTTTTTGATTCGCTGATGCTGCTGATATCACTAATAAAGCGGGAGTATTTTTGATTGAATTTCAAGTAGGCACCTTTACCTAAATCAAACAGCTTCAGCCCGATACCCTGTGGTGCTCCTGAGCTATGGCTAATCCCCCAAAAGGTCGAGCTGATTGGGTAACCGCCTTGGGTTTTGATTTCACCAGGCAGATTATAGGCGCTGCCCATACAGGTGGTGGATTGGTCTGGTCCTTTTATCACGGTCATGGTGAAGTCCTCACTACGGACTCTGCCACGGCTGAGATCGTCAGACGAGATCGGCTGGAATGCCACCACATCAGGGGTGACAACGGTCAAGGTGCACTGCTTGATCGGTGGCTTGATTGAACCACCACCACCACCGCCGCCACCACCACCACCGCCGCCACCACCACCACCACCGATGCTGGTACTAAGATAGCAGTAAACCTTCATGTCAAGGCCGCAGATCATCAAGTAGGGGGTGCTGCTTACCCCCCAAGCCATTTCGTTATCCGAGCTAGCAGCTATCCACAGGGTACCGACCGAGTCTTGCAGATCGTAGAAAGGGTTAACCACAAAATCGGTTTTAAATATTTTTGGTTGTACGCGAAAATCAAACGTTAAATTCTTGGTATAGCGCGGCGTTGCGAGGGCTAAATCCCAGCAGTTCTTTTGGCATGGTGCCAAAGTGCTATCGCTCCAGGAAAACAGCTTATCGTGTTCCATGTTTTCAATATTGCTAAAGGTTTTCTGCGAGCCCGCGCCGGAGATCGTTAAGGTCAGGTTTTTCCATACGTTAGAATTGGCAGGGATGGGGATATGCAAATCACTACCCTTGGCAAACTTATAGGTGATCGTCTCTGTTTTATCGCTAAAGTTGACGCAGGTCACCCTGGTGGTTTGGCTGGCGGAGTAGGTGACGTTGGGAATTCTCCAGATGAGTTTAGTGTCACATTGCGTAATACCATTTTCGTCTTGCTGACAATTATATTTTTCAGTGTCCTTTTGGACTCTTCCCGTGATAAGGGTCGCGAGGCTTACGCTAGGAACGAGGCTAGAGCTTGGCTCAAAATCGCAGGCAATAGATGAATCAGCCCAGGTGGAGTTAACAGAGAACAACCCTAAACAGAGGCTTAGAATAAACTTGATCATAACAATAGCCTCAATATCAAGGGCGATTTTTACCGTTTTTAACCACATCGCACTGGCTTACCGTGCAATGATAATTTATTGCGTTATAAGAGCCATAATCATTAATGTACTGTAGTTGGATGGCCTGGTTTTTTACCAGCGCGTTTGGCACAGTGACTTCACTCAGCGGCTTAAGCGTTATAGCCTCATCCGACAGTGATAGCGGTTTGTTCGCTACGCTGAGGGTCGGGATAACGATATAAAAAGGCGTAGGATTGACGATCTTCACGCCATTATTGACGGGGGTAAGCACTAACTTCTCTTGCCAAACCTCCGTGGCCATTTTTTTCAGGCTCGCAGGGCGGTAGAAGACCTTTATTTTAATCCGTAAAGCTAACTGCACTGCGTTGGTCTTATCAGATTTTGGTGGGATCTCCTGCAGGTTATAGAAGAACAGTGACTCTCTATCCTGAGGTAATTGAGCCGCAGCCGGCAACGGGGTAATGTTTACCTGCACCGTAGTGTCTTGTTCCAGCCGTTGTAACGGTGGCAGCACGGTAAGGGGGGAGTTTATTTTTTCCTCATTTTCATTTTCTAGCCAGCTTTGTGCCAGATAAGGTAATTTTTTACTGTGGTTAATAATATTAACCTGTGCCGATTTTTCATCCCCCATAATAATTACGCGGGTTCTATCAATAGAGATCGCCGCGTTGGCTTGGGAAACGCTCAAACCTGCCAGCGTCAGAATAAAAAATAGCTTGGTAGCCTGTAGGAACATGGGAATATCCTTGTGAGATTATTGGGTTTTACATACCGTAGAGGAGCTGAAAGACAGCGACACATTCTGGCCCTGCAGGCTGAAGAAACAGTGTCGGCCTGCCGCATCCATCGCTTTCAGGGTGGACTCATTGCTGACTCCGGAAATATAGACCTCGCCATTTTCACCCACCATGCCAACGCTTCTCTTCTCGGCAGCGTCTTCAACGGTGGTGCCAAACGGGATCGGCTGGCCCTGGGGGTCGGTTAACCGAATAAATGCTTTGATCCCCCGGTAAACATTCAGTCTGCGATAGCCAATCGCCCCTTTGGTTAGCACCGTTTGGATGTTAGCGACTGAACCATCAACATCATCGGGGAGCCGTTTAGCATCAACCGAGTAATCGGTACGGTAATATTCCGGGACGTCATTGATGATGGCCAAGCCTTGAGCGTTGGTTGGCTCGTTGCGGTCACCGTTGCCAACATAAACACCGGCAATACCCTTGGTGTCGAGCAGCAATCTTGAGTTTCCGGAATAGCCGTCACGGTGCATAACGGCGCCATGAGCGGTAGCCGTGAAGCCGGACTTGATGCTGCCGCCCAGATAGTAATCGTCGTCACTCATCGATGCGTTTAAGGTGGTGGCAACCTTGGCCATTTTTTGCGAAGAGTTGGCATTGATCTTACCTTGCCGCAAGCCGTCATAGGCGCTGGCGCCAACGGACCAGATATTATTGGGGTCAACATTATTGGTATAGGACAGGCTAGGTAATAATTTACCGTTGTTGGTACGCATAGCGGTATTCATATAGCTTTGGTCACCTAATGGAATATTAAAGCTCAGGTAGATCGAGTTGTTGTTTTTCTGGCTCTGTGAATAAAAACTTTTCTTATACTCGGTTCGGTTTACCGAGAGATAGGTATTGATGTTTTTCATGCCGGCGAAGTCAAAGGATTTTGACACGCTTAACCCGTAGGTATTACTGTCGGAAGCGTCCTGCCAGTAAGTTTGCTTGCTATAAATGGCGTTCAGTGAAAAACCGAGATCTGTAAAGTTCTTGCTGGCGACGATATTGTAACTTTCCTTGCTGGTGCTGACATAATTCGGACTGTTTTTCAGCGTGATAAAATCATTCAGCGTCAGGAAGTTTTCCTCTGAGAAACGGTAGCCCGCAAAGGTAATTTGGCTATCAATGCTGTCGAACATTTTCGAGTAGTTGATACGGTAGCTTTGGCCCCGCGGGCGGGAGTTTGCCAGCTGTGCATCGGTGTGGGTTACGTCAAAGGATAGGGCACCTAGCACGCTCATATCGTAACCAATCCCCCCGTTGATGGCGTAGTACTGTTTATCGGTAAGGATAAAGCCGCCAAACAGTGACGTTCCGGAAAGGATGCCGAGCGAGGCTTCACCGGTGGCGAGATACGGGTTGAAACCGCCACTGTTTTCATTGGATTGCCCCAGCATGACTTTATATCTGACATGACCGGAACGCGTCAGGAAAGGGACGTTGGAGGTTTGAATGGTTGAGGTTCTCTCCTCACCATTTTCCTCGCGGATGGTCATTTTTAACTCGCCAGAAGTCATGTCGGTGAGATCGTTGATGATAAAGTTACCGGGCGGCACCATCCTTTCATAGATAACGTTATTATCACCGCGGGTGATGATGATTTTGGCGTTGCTGTTGGCAACCCCTTCTATGACCGGCGCATAGCCACGCAATGCCGGTGGCAGCATGCGGTCGTCACTGGCCATGGCAACCCCGGTATAGTCAATGGCGTCGAAAACATCGGATGAAAGGTAGTTTCTGCCGATAGTTAAATGGGCACCGGCATTATTGAGTGAGCGCGCCAGGTAAACCGTTGGCGTGCTGAAGCGGGATTGTTTTTCGCCCTGTCTGCTTTTATATAAAAATGCCTGATGACTACTTCTTAGACGCCAGGAACCGTAGTTCACACCGGCAGTCCCGTAGCCAGATAATGACAGGTAGTTTGAACCCTGCTTATTCTGATAGACGTTGCCACTGGCGTTATAATCAAGCAGGATACCGGGAATGCCTTCATCCCATTGTGCCGGTGGTGTCCAGTTGGGATCGTTATACTTTAAAGCGGCTTGCGGGATCGTCAACAGCAGTTCGCTCTTTTTTCGATCGATTCTCAGCGTGCTGCCTGCATAATCCTGGACGATAATGCAGGCGCTATCCCTTGGTGCGTGGCGTTCCAACATTCCCTGCAATGCACTACTTTTTAAATCAAATTTCTGCAACAGTTCCGGGGTAAAGCAAACCTTGCTATCACCTTCGACATCGACTATCTGGAACTGAAGGGTGTCGAGAGTTCTATTATTCAACTTTAACAAAAGGAGGTAGTTTCCCGCCGGAATATAATCAGGGCGTGAAAAATTACTCAGACTGACACTCTGTTTATCGAGAACGTCCAATGCCCTGGTTTCAAACTCAATATCATTGTTTTTTGCCTGGGCTGAATGCGCAACAATAATAAAAAACAATAGGGTTGAAGCGGGTGAGTAATTTTTCTTATTGTTCATAATAATAGTTTCTGAACGCTAGTAAGTAGCAGGTTTGGCCAGGCCATACCTGCTAGGTGATAATTACCGCTAATGCACTTGGGGGTTTTAGAGGTAGGTCAGAGAGAAGCTGGTTAATGCATCATAGTGACCGGCAACTACCGCTTCCCCTTCCAAGGCAACTACCTGAGCGGAGAATTGCAGGGTGTTGTCTCCGGTGCGCAGGCTATAAGGCTCAGATTTTGTCGCAATTTTAACCTGTTTGTTAGCTGCATCTATCAGGCGGATGGCCAGACCCTTGGCATCACCGGTGACCCCCAGGAAACCATTGGCACCACCGACAGACATGCCATCGAAACGGACGTTGACTTTGGTTTCGGCGGCAGCCTTAGGATCAAACGTGCAGCCGATAAGCTTGATTTTAAATTCGATAGGGGTGCTGTAACCGATAGTGTTCAACTGGGCGTCAGAAACCTGTCCCAAGCTGATTGATTGGTTGTCTCCATCAATACCTGGAGCTAAACCGCAAGGGGCTTTTAACACCGAGCCTTTGAACAGGATCTGGCCATTGCCTTGGGAACCAGGGGGAACCTCAGCCAGAACGGTACCGCTCAGTGCTAAAGAGGCTAATACGGTAGCGCTTAGCAGGGTTTTCTTGATAGTCATTTTTAATCTCCATATATACATGCAGTCTTTGGTATAAATCGGCTATACCTTTCCTTGAGGTTGCTTATATAAAAGGCCTCACGCATAACGCCTTATCTTGTTGCCAGGTGTGAGGCCTCTTAAAAACCATAAATCATTAGCAATAGGTGTCCTTTTTAGCAGGCCTTTCCTTGGGGGGATGAGACTCTCACAGTACCCTGGATGAGTCACTGTCCATTTTTGTTATTAATTTTTGGTGTTTATAATAATTATAATTAAGTTTGTTTATAATTAATTTTAGTTAAGGTGTTTTGATTATTAAGTTGTTTAAATTCAATTGCTTAAATTATTATCCGCCTACTTGATAAATAGGGGGTATAACCATTGACATTAGTCTTGCTTAACACTAGGCTGTTTTTTTGTTTTGATTTATTGCTTATTTGTTGTCGATAAATAAACTGAGATGGAGCTAGTGGCGTGGTAGTGTCAATAATCAATGGCAGGAGGCGTAAGATTGGTCTAAATGAGGGTTTGGATGCGGCGGTAGTGACTTATTATAATGCGATTAAGCCAATTTACCTGTCTAACCCTCTTCATTTTAAGATAATATTTAAAGCTAATCGGGCTATTATTTTGTCGGCCATTTTAGGTGGCTATTACAGCTTAGATAATCCTTCTTTCAAAGAAGTTAAAAAGCTCTGTATTAACAATGAGTTGTTAAGTAGTAATGCCTTGGATTCGTTTATCTCTTTCTTGCAGGTAGGAGGGCGCTTGGCGATCAGGCGTGATGAACAGGATAAACGCAAATTAACCTACCAACCGACAGCCAAAGGGGTAAATGAGGTTCGTGAGTTGATTGATAGCCTGCTGCTGGCTTACACGATGATCTACCCTGAGTTCGCTCTTACACCTAGGGTTGATCACGATGATTTCATGGCGGATTTTTTCAAAAATTATACACAGGTCATAGGGAAAGAACTGTTTGTGTATGACGCGGTGCCAGATAGCCGCGTATTTTTGACCAAGGATGGGGGACACATGATGATGTTTCACCTGTATATCGAAAGTCTCAGGCAAGAAACGTTAACGGTGCAATACAACTATTTAAAAGCATCAACGGAGTTTTCGGTATCCCGCTCACATATCAAGCGATGTTTTCAGGCCGCCGAGCGGTTGGATTTATTGAACTTGAGGCAAGATGGCAAGACCATCGAGCTTAAACCCCGTTTTATCGATATGGTCAGAGAGGCCTTCTGTTTTTACCTGGCGACCGTGGAGTATGGCGTTTTTGGGGTGCGTTAACCGAGTAGTCCAACACCACACCAGGCATTGTCGTGGCGCTGTACACTTCGCCCGTCTTAACCCAATGGGTAGGGGCCTTACATAGTCGGCTGTAGGGGCGCAGCATGCGATGCTGCTCCCGCTTTGATTCAGAGCACACATCTTCACCAAGACGCTGAATAATATCCTGACGTAACAGGAATTTTTGTATCTTGCCCGAAGTGGCCACGCTTGCAGATGAACTTATTGTGGCAGTTTCGTGGCTTCAAGCCTCACTTTGTAAGGCAGGCCCAAATCCCAGCGGCTTTGCCAGTGTGCGATGAACTGCCTGGTAACGTCGGGCATATGGCGCAGTACCACCACGTTTTCGCTATTTTGTGTTTCAGCTGAGGGAGCATAGTTAAACGAGCCGGTTTCCACCGTCTTGCCATCGACAATCATCGTCTTATCGTGCTGAATATGATAATGCCCATCAATGCGCATCTGTATGCCGTGAGTTGCCGCGTAGTTAATCGCGGTTTGGCTGGTTTTGCCCTGATTCCGGCGTTTATCGACTACCACGCGCACCTCCACTCCCCGATTGTGCGCCGCTACCAGCGCCTGGGTGATATCTGGTGCCTGAAAAGAATAACCTATCATTTGGATGGACTGATGTGCATGGCTGATAATGTTCAGCACCAACGCCCGCGCCGAGCCTTCGGGCGAAAACCCTACCTGCACGTTAGGGGCCGCATTGACAGCGGTGGGCAAGGCGATGACAGCGATCAGCGCTAGCCGATTTATCCGGTATTTAAACAATTTTGTGCTCCACGGTGAACGCGGTAGGAATAACAAAGCTGGCCAGGTTCGGTGAGTTTAACTTGGTCGCAGGGGGTATTTCACGACTAAACTGGTTGATCAATTGACCTCTATCAAAATAGTCAACAGTATGTCATTTGGATGTCTGGTATAGCTCAGTGGTAGAGCAGTCGGCTCTCCATCCGACTGGACACAGGTTCGAGCCCTGTTGCCAGAGCCTTTCATTTCTCCTGTTGAAATCTATCAATTTTATTTGTTATTTCAGGGCTTGCGGCCACGGATCGTGACAGCATTTTTGCTGTGCCTTTGCCCGAGGCATAAGTTTTGACTATCCTAACTGTGGTACGATTAGCGTGGTGATTCAATGCCATGTGGTTTAAATGCATGACTTCTTTTGCTAGTGATGAGTGACTAGTAGAGAAATGCATTTCCGTTTGATTGACCATTGATAAATAAGGATAGTTGTATAATGAAAGTTATCCGCTCGTTGATTAAAGCCACCACCGCACTTTCCCTCCTGGCCATCAGTATCACTTCAGCCTATGCAGACGTTATCCCTCTGGCCGGAGAGGTCCAAACCGATCAGTTCGCTGCGAAAGTGGTTTCAGTCGACCAACAAAACCGTGTGGTGGTTTTGGCTGGGGCAGAAGGGCATAACGTCAGTTTTAAACTGACCGATCAGGCAAAGGATTTAACCCATTTAAAGGCGGGGGATACGATCCAAGCCACGATAGTGCGCTCGCGCATCGTTAAACTTGATACTGATCTGAATAAGGCTGCGCCGGCGATCACTAGCCTTTATGAAGAAAGCAACGCCACCAAGAACAATCCAAATCCTAACGTCAATGCCGTGCATCAGGTCAATCTGACCTTGAAAATCACGCATATTGATGTGAAAAAGCACGAGATCACCTTTGAAGGGCCAGCGGGGCGTCAGAAGGTCGTTTCTGTTGAAGATCCTGCTATCCAGGCGCGCCTGAAAGATCTGAAAGTGAATCAGAGCGTCGTAGTGACCTATACTGATTTGCTTGATATACGTGCCGATCACACAAAGAAGTCAGATTGATAAAGCCTTAACCGGCTTCCTACCTTGGGGCGCAGCATACTGCGCCCGCATAGATCAGCAATGAGCGACCTCTTCACCAAGACGCTGGATAATATCCTGACGTAGCAGGAACTTTTGTATCTTGCCCGAGGCGTTACGCGGCAGGTTGTCCACCACCACCAGATGTTCCGGGTATTTGTATTTGGCGACCCGTTTGCGGCCAAAGAACGTGATGACCTCCTCCAGGGTTAGCGAACCGTAAGCGGCCTTTAGCACCACGTAGGCGCAGGATCTCTCCCCTAATCGTTCATCCGGCATGGCGACAATCGCGGCATCATGGATACGCGGATGTTGCATCAGAATATCCTCCACTTCGCGGCTGCTGATATTCTCCCCGCCGCGCACGATAATATCTTTCTTGCGGCCGGTGATTTTAATGTAGCCGTCAGCATCCATGCGGCACAGGTCACCGCTGTAGTACCAGCCATCCTCATCCAGCGCGCGGGCAGTCAGCTCAGGTTCATCCAGATACCCCATAAATACGTTGGGGCCACGCGAGGCCTCTTCGCCTTCTTCGCCGTTGGGGAGTGGGTTGCGCTCTTTATCCACCACTTTGATTTCTACCCCAGGTGCGGCAAAACCGTCGGTGTTGAGCACGCGGGAAAGGGGATCGTCCAGGTTGACCACCGAGTGGGGCGAACTTTCCGTTGAGCCGTAGACGCTGAGCAGTTTAATGCCCATGTGCAGGCAGTCCTGGGCAATTTTTTTCGGGATGGTGGTACCGCCGCACAGGAAGAAGCGCAGCGATGAGATGTCATGTGGCTGCTGTTGCAGGGTGCATAACAGGTCATAGACAAAAGGCGTTGCCCCGAGTACGCAAGTGCAGCGTTCTTGTTGCAGCAGGGCAAGGCAATCGAGCGGATTAAAGATATCCAGCAGGACGCTGCGTGCGCCAATCAGAAAGGGAGCCGTGACGCCGTGCAAAAAACCGGTCGCATGCCCCAGCGGTGCGGGCATCAGGAAGGTATCCAGCCAGGTGAGATTGAGCCGCGCGCAGTAGGCACGCTCGCTGGCCAGAATATTATTGTGCGTCAGCATCACGCCTTTGGGTTTGCCTTCGGTGCCGGAGGTGAACAGCACGGCGGCCAGTTCATCGCCATGCACGCTGACCGGGGTGGCCAGTGGTGGAGTATCCCTTAGCAACTGGCTAAGTGAAGGTGTTGTGGTTGCGGGGGAAAGCTTGTCGACGGCAACGACCTCTAGCAGATCGGGAAGCTGATCCCGCAGCGGCAGGATGAGGTCAATTGGCCGGCTGTTTCTGAACGAGGTCGGCGCGAACAGCACCCTGGCCTGGCATTTGTTCAGCACCCAGACCAGCTCGGCCTCTCGCCAGGAGGGGAGCAGGGGAACGGAAACTGCCCCCGTTTTCAGGCAGGCCAGGTAGATCACGGTAAACTCACACCAGCCGGGAAGCTGAAATGCGACGCGGTCACCCGGTTGAATACCGCAGGAGATCAACCATGTTGCCAAGCTACTTGCCGCGCGGTCGAGGGCGGCATAAGTGTAGGACGTCCCCCGATTGTCGATCACGGCAATCTTTTCCGGCATGGCCTGCAGGGTTTGATGCCAGTAATCGGCAAGCGAGGCGTCGCCCCAAAAACCCTGTTGCCGGTATTTGGCCCGGCGTTCGGGATTGAGTTTTATCGTGACACTCATTGGTTTATCTCTATTCATTATTTCTGGGGGGATGTTGAACTGTTCTGGTCCGGTAAACATAGCCCCTCACCCTAACCCTCTCCCACAGGGAGAGGGGACCGATCGAGCGTGTTTGAAATTGTAGTGACTCACCTTTGATGAGTGACGAGCGGTTTGCTGAGATGGTCTCTTTACTGCCAAAAGTGCAAGGGCTATCAGCTCCCTCTCCCTACGGGAGAGATACCGTCTTGTCGGCTATCCGGCAAGCGGTATTTCCGCATTAAATGTCTTTCCTGATTTCACCACACCATAGGCCAGTTGCAGCAGTTTTCGCATCGCCGCACACACTCTCTCTTTGCC